>JAVEUB010000288.1:0-3712 GCA_034005785.1 Cloacimonas sp. (SeqCode)
AAAGAACACACAAGCCAATCCCAATGAGGGTGGCTATTATGGCTGGGGCTACATCATGCTGCCCAAAACTGGAGACGGCTTGATGACCTGTTTTTCGGCAACTATCGTGCTGCAACTATTGGCTTTAAGGATGAGCATCCGTAAGCTGAAGAAGCTGGATAAGCTGGGTGTGATAGATCATGGCGTACATCCTGATGTGCCCAAAAACGTGTCCAAATCCATAACTGTGGATTAACGCTATGTTACGCATTGGCAACGGTTACGATGTTCATCGCTTAGTAAAAGGCCGAGCCTTGATCCTGGGAGGGGTAACAATTCCTTTCCCGTTGGGCTTGCAGGGGCATTCCGATGCCGATGTGCTAGTCCATGCGATAATCGATGCCTTGTTGGGAGCTTTGTCCTTGGGCGATATTGGTTCGCACTTTCCTGATAACGACGCCAGCTACAAAGATATTGATTCCCGTTTGCTGCTGCGTAAAGCCTATAAATTGGTTACACAGCAGGGCTGGGAGCTGAACAATCTGGATGCCACAATCTGTGCACAAGCTCCCAAACTGCGTTCTTATATAGATCTCATGCGGGAAAACCTGCGATCAGACTTGCAGTGTGAAATTAGCCAGATATCCGTGAAAGCTACTACCGAAGAAGGTTTGGGCGTTTCTGGGGAAGGTGCAGGAATTAGCGCTATGTGCGTTTTAATGCTGGAGCATAAGGCGAGATGAAAGCAATTGGCGTAATCGGTTACCATCACACCGGCAAAACAACTCTGGTCTGTGCCCTGATTAGCGAACTGCAAGCACGTGGCTATAAAGTGATGTCTATCAAGGATATCCACAGCGAAGCCTATCATGCAGATACAGAGGGGAAAAATACCGCTCTGCATGCTAAGGCAGGAAGCGAGGCTGTATTTGCCAAAGGCTTGCACGATAGCGCTTTACTATTCCCGCGTAGCCTGGATTTGCGGGAAATGGTAAGCTACCTGAAAGCCGATTATCTTATCATCGAAGGGTTAAAAGATGCACCAGTGCCCAAAATCGTGTGCGCAGCCAGCACAGAGCAGCTTGATGAACTTATCGATGGCACCACTATCGGTATTTCCGGGATCATCTCCGATAATTTGGCTGAATACCGCGGGTTACCGGTATATTGCCTGCAGAAAAACCTCTCCAGCCTGGTGCAAGATGTTCTGGATAAAAGCTTTAACATCTTACCGATAAGCGATCCTGAATGCTGCTCCGCCTGTGGCAAAACCTGCTATGCGATGGCTGAAGCGATTGTGCAAGGTACGGCTATCCGCAGCGATTGTTTGCTGGATAGCAGCCCCGATTTTACCCTCAGCGTTAGTGGCGAGGAAGTGGTGATTGTGCCTTTTGTGCAGAAGATTTTTAGCGATGTTGTTACCTCGCTGGTGGATAACCTGAAAGGCATCGACCCCCATGGCGATATATCCCTTAGGATAAAAAGATAATGTGGAACACAGGCTTCAGCCTGTCGGTTTTGCCACATTCATGTGGCAGTGGCACAAAACGTTTTCGCACAGGCTTCAGCCTGTCGGTTTTGCCACATTCATGTGGCAGAGGCACAAAACGTTTTCTTCACAAGCCCTAAAGCAGAGTTCCCAAAATGCACACCCCTAATCTTACCTCCGCTACTTACTTCACCAAGCGCGATCCACATGCCTTTCCCCTTTGGCAAAAAGCGGTGGTAGGCATTGCCGGAGCCGGAGGTTTAGGCTCTAACATTGCCATAGCTTTGGCACGTGCTGGAATCGGTACTTTAATAATAGTAGATTATGACATTGTGAGCCTGGAAAATCTTAACCGACAGCAATTTAACCTGGATCAGGTGGGGCAAGCCAAAGTGCATGCCCTGGCAACAAATATAGCCAAGTTCAATCCCTTTATTTCCCTGTGCACCCATCAGCTAAAAGTGCAGCCAGATAACCTTTGCGAGCTGTTTGGTTTTGCCGATATCCTGCTTGAAGCCTTCGACGATGCCGAGCAAAAAGCCATGCTGATTGATGGCTGGCTGCAGCATTATCCCCACAAGCCAATCATTGGTGCCTCTGGTATTTCTGGCTATGGAAATAGCGACACAATAGGTATTCACCGCATTGATAACCTCTACATAGTGGGTGACTTACACTCCGAGCTGCAGGATGGTATCAGCCCCATTGCTCCCAGAGTGGCAATCGTGGCCAACATGCAAGCCAACCTGGCGCTGGAGCTAATCGCCAATTTCCCCCAAAGAGATGTACAAAAGTGATTGAACCCATCTTCACGGTGAATGACCACACCCTTGTCTGGAAAGAAGGACTGGTTGTCCGCGACGCTTTAACCATGATGAATTACACCTTCGTGATGCTGGTAATCAAACTAAATGGTAAACTGGTGAAAAAAGCCGATTACGATACCACCCCTATCCCGCAAAATGCCGATCTGAAAGTAATTCATCTGATCAGCGGCGGTTGATACACCTTTCTTCCTGCTACCAAAGCTGTTGTGTAGGTGGGATGCCGATCCTGCATCTTAGCTAATAACCTATACAGCAAACCAGAGAAAAAAACCCTAAGATTTATCCTAATCTCCATTAGAATTGGTGTGATTTGCTTTGTACATATAGGATAGCTAAAGAATTTTTATAACCACAGAGAAAAGCAGAGAAAAGCAGAGAAAAGACTATGAAAACTGCGTTTTCGCCACTTATAATGAAAATTTACCCATGTATTTGTAGGGGTAAGTTGCCACATTCATGTGGCAGTGTGGCTTAGCTTTGGAGTGTTTTGTTATGCGAGTATCTTCACTGCCACATGAATGTGGCAGAACCAACGGGCTGAAGCCCGTGTTCCGACCTTTCCACACTACAACACGCCCGCACACCAATACCCCTCACACGCCAGCACACCCACACACCAGCACGCCAACACACCCACACTCCAACACTCAAGCACACCAGCACGCCAGCACGCCCACACTCCAGCACTACCCACACAGCACTACCCTTTTAGAATCTCTATCGCACTCTCAAACTGCTGGATATAGCTTTGCTCGGTATCCAGCTCCACTATCAGTTTCAGGTTTTTACCTGCATCGAAGCGCAGGGGCTGTTTAATGTGGCTGGTAAAGCGCAGCAGTTCCTGTTTCGCGGGCATTTTGCGGGGGTCGAATTCCATGGTTAGTTTATCGTGTTTCACATTGCAGTTCAGCAGCGAAAACCGCTTTGTGAGGTAGCTAAGCTTAAAATAGCTTAGCAGCCAGCGTGCTTGTTCGGGGATTTCGCCAAAGCGATCCAGCAGTTCCACTTCGAACTCATCGATATCTTCCAGTTTATCCAGCTCCCCCAAACGGCGGTAAATCCTGAGGCGTTCTTCATCATCGTCAATATATCCCGGCGGGAAATAAAGATCAATTTCCGTGCGCACTTTCTGGCGTGTAGCCGGGGTTTCCAGTTCATACAAAGAAGCTGTATCTCCCTTCTCCACCGCCTCTATAGCTCTGCCCAGGATGCGGTTATAGAAATTGAAGCCGATAGATTGAATAATTCCGCTTTGCTTCGTTCCCAGAATTGTTCCTGCTCCACGCAGCTCCAGATCGCGCAAGGCAACCTGAAATCCTGCGCCCAGATAATCGTATTGAGTAAGCGCTTCCAGGCGGTGTTTGGCATCGGTAGTAGTGCCTTTGGGGATCAGCAGATACGCATAA
The DNA here is from genome assembly GCA_034005785.1 of Cloacimonas sp. (SeqCode). Lineage (GTDB taxonomy): Bacteria > Cloacimonadota > Cloacimonadia > Cloacimonadales > Cloacimonadaceae > Cloacimonas. Next base: position 3,702 of record JAVEUB010000288.1, read on the forward strand.
GCCCGCCTGTT
>JAVEUB010000289.1:0-3676 GCA_034005785.1 Cloacimonas sp. (SeqCode)
ATCCTCGACCAGTGCAGATTTTCCCTGTTCCAGACAACATTGAACCTCTTGCCAGTGTGGCCAGCGATCCGGAAATGAACATGACCATGCTGCAGATTCTGTGGAAACATCCCATCGAACAGATTAAAACTAAGGGTGAGTTGCTGGAAGGATTAAAACAGCAGCTTTTCAGCGCGCTGCTTACTAATCGCTTTGAAGAACGTGCCAATGGAACTTTCGCTCCCTTCTCGTATGGCTTTGCCTTCAAAAACAATCAGACCCGTTCATTTTCTGCTTTCAATCTTTATTTCTATCTACCGGCAGATAGCGTACTTGCAGGGCTAAACTACGGACTGGATGAGCTGAAAAGAGCAGGGCTGCATGGCTTTTCTGCCACCGAACTGGAGCGTGCTAAACGTTCCCTAATACGAGAGTTAGAAAATACTTTGGCAGAGGCGGATAAACAGGAATCAGAATGGAAAACTTGGGAGTACCGTACTCATTTTCTCAGCGGCGAGATTCCCATGAGCGCTATTCAGCTAATGCAACTGCTCCAGGAAGCCTTAGAGGTAATCACCCTGCCAGATGTAAATTCCATGCATGCCAAACTGGTGACGGACAAGAACATGGTGATAAATGTAATGACCAGCGAAAGGCCAGATAAGCAAGTGGTTACTGAAGCTGAGATCCTGGCTGCCATCGCCAAAAACAGAGCCAGCCAACTGCTGGAATATACGGATAAATTTAGGGATGAACCGCTCTTGAAGGATATTCCTGCTCCGCGTTCCATCCTGGGGGAAGAAATATATCCTGCTACGGGGATCAAGCGCTGGACTTTGGCAAATGGTGCGTTCGTGTATCTAAAACCCACCCAAAACCGCAATGATGAACTGCTGATGCGGGCTTTCAGTCCGGGTGGAGAATCCAGTTTTTCTAAAGAAGATTTTCTTCAGGGTTCCTGGGCAGCTAACCTTGTTCGGGAATGCGGAGTAGGTTCTTTCGATAAAAATGAGCTAACCAAAACGCTGGCTGATAAAATTGTGCGGGTGGTTCCCTATATCACCCGTTGCAGCGAGGGTTTCTATGGCACCTGTTCACCGGTGGATATGGAAACGATGTTTCAGCTAACCTATCTTTATGCTAATCAACCAAATGTGGACGAAGCAGGCTATGCCAGCTGGATCAACAAACAAAGCACTTTCATCCGAGATCAGGAACTTGATCCAGAGAGTTGTTTTCAGGATAGCATCCAGGTGATCTCCCGAAACCATCATCCGCGTGCCCACAGCTTAAATATGGAAATCCTGCAAGGAATTGACCGTGCCAAAGCAGTAGCTCTGTACAGGGAACGGTTCCAGGCAAATCCGGGAGATTTTGTTTATATCTTTGTGGGCAACTTCGACGAGGAAACCCTAAAGCGTAACTGTATGACCTACCTCTCCGGAGGGAAATTAAGGAAGGACTGGGAAGCAATTAAGGACGACGGGATGCGCTATAAAGCAGGCAAGGATGGCTTGGTGCTGCACAAAGGGATTGCAGATAAAGCCTTGGTGCGTTTAGTTACCTATAATGATGGACCCGTAACCGCAGAGACCAGACAGGAAACTGCTATGCTGGAGGTGCTTGCAAGCGAAAAACTGCGGGAAAACATCCGTGAAAACCGCAGTGGAGTATATTATGTGTATTGTTATGCAGACAAGGATAGCTACCCGGTTCAAGAGCTAAGTGCCTATCTGGGCTTGGGTTGCTCTTCCGATAGGGTGGATGAGCTGATAGATGCTTCTTTGGCAGTATTGGACAGCCTGAAAGCAGGGCTCTTCGAAGATAAATATGTGAATACTGTGAAACAAACCCGCCTGAAACAGATGGAAGAAAACCTTCAGAGTAACGATTGGTGGGCCGAACGCATCCTGGATCAGGTATCCAATCAATTTCCTGTGGATGCCATAATGGATGAAGTGGATGCCATCAAAGCAATTGATAAGGACAAACTGGCAGCTTATGCACGAAAATACATGAATTTTGACGAGAATTGCCTGAAATTTGTTCTGCTGCCAGAGGTGGCTAAGCGATAATCGTAAGTATTTGAACACTATTGAATAATTAAAACGAACACTGATTTGGCGGATTAATGCGGATTAACACGGATTAGTTTAGGCAGTGAATGCAACTGTTTGAGGTTGTGCTTTTGTGTCTTGATCTGTGTTGATCCGTTGAATCAGTTCGGTAAACTCCTACTCGTAAGGGTGTCTTATGTACAATGGGGAATGCGCAGGCAAGAATTTGATTGACAGGGATTGAAGGATGCAGATGTATTACCTGTAATAGAAAGTTACGAGAGGAAAAAATGAGAAAACTACTGGTAATATTTGTCCTGCTATTAGCTTTAACTTCTGCCTTTGCAGAACGTAAGGCTTTGGTGATAGCCAATTCTAAATACGATAAAGTAAGCTTAAACAGCCCGCTGGCAGATGCCGACAGCATGCAAACAGCCCTGCGGCTGATGGGCTTTAATGTTACAAGGTTCAATAATTTAACGCTGCCCAAAATGATTGCTGCAATAGATACATTTTCCGTGCATCTGAAGGCAACGGACAATGTTGTAGTTTATTACAGCGGTTTGGGTACTAGCAGCAAGGAGCTTAACTATCTGGTTCCCGCTGGAGAAAATCTGTCTGTTATTGGGGAAAAGAACGTTTTCTACAGCGTGAATACACTGGCAACTAAGACGAAAAAAGCAAAAACTTCCATTCTGATTCTGGAGGCTTCACGTCCCTGGTCTCCTACTGGCGGTAAAAGCACATCCCATCCCTTTGTTGCTATGGTTTCCGCAGCCCCCAATCAGGCAATTCTGTTTGCTGCTCAACCCGGGAAAAGCATACAGAATGCTAATTTGGCTAACAGCTTATTTACAGAAACACTCCTGAAACAAATTAGTAGCTCCGACCTGGGGTTCAATGTTCTTTTCGGCAAAATGGCCACAGCCATAAACCTCAGCACCAGAACCGCGCAAAAACCCTGGATGTCTAACAACCTGGCAGAGGATTTCTTTTTTATCGATAACCAGATAAAGGGGATGTGGAAAGGGATCAATCCTATGCATATTGAAGGCGGTGGCAGCATATCCTGGTAAAAAGTCGAGAGGTCTGGAGGTGTGCAGGGGTGAAATATGTTTTAGCTTTGCGCACAACAAGACGTTTGTTTTGACTTATAGTTTTGCCGCATGCAGAAATAATTCTTTCCCAAACTACGAACCTCCAGCCCTAACAAATCCCGGTAGGGATGATATTAATTAGCCACCGAAGGCACCGAAAACACCGAAACTCCTTGTCATTCCCGCGGAGGAGCTTGTGCGAAAACTGCAAAACCTTCTGTCATTCCCGCGGAGGAGCTTGTGCGAAAACGCTTGTCATTCCTGCGGAGGCAGGAATCCAGCTCATTTACAAGGTCTGTAAGTACGGAAGATAATCATATATATATCAATGCTTTACTTGTTTCATCCCTAATGTAATTCATCAGGGCTGGATTCCCGCCTCCGCGGGAATGACAGAAGGCTTTGCAGTTTTCACACAGCCTCCTAGGCAGGAATGACAGGAAAAAATGAGACTGATCAGCAAGAGTGCTATTATTTTCATAAACTTAGCTGTTACGAATAGCGAATAAGTGGGCGAACGATGAAGTAACTACCCCAATTGCG
>JAVEUB010000032.1:0-15237 GCA_034005785.1 Cloacimonas sp. (SeqCode)
ACTGGGGGGCTGCATTAGAATCCAAATGACCCGTTTGAGGGGATTGAGACCAAACTCAGACGGGTCAACAACCATTGAAACAGGCAATACATTAGAATCCAAATGACCCGTTTGAGGGGATTGAGACAACGTGGCACCGGAGAGACCAAAAATAGCTCTGCACATTAGAATCCAAATGACCCGTTTGAGGGGATTGAGACTTACAAGTTTGCTTGTTCAGTTGTTAAAAGCAGATGCACCATTAGAATCCAAATGACCCGTTTGAGGGGATTGAGACTGAATTCTTCGCCAATTCGTAAAAGAATATGGCTGTTATTAGAATCCAAATGACCCGTTTGAGGGGATTGAGACGCTTTAGAACTAAGCTGGCTGGCTATTGTCTCAATGATTAGAATCCAAATGACCCGTTTGAGGGGATTGAGACACCCAACAGAAGGCTGCTCTCAATTCTGGATTGGAATTAGAATCCAAATGACCCGTTTGAGGGGATTGAGACAATAAACACGGTGGTAATCAGTAAAACAACGCTTTTCTGAATTAGAATCCAAATGACCCGTTTGAGGGGATTGAGACATATCCTCCCACGAGGAATCTATTTGACCGTCGATGATATTAGAATCCAAATGACCCGTTTGAGGGGATTGAGACTTAAGGATAATCTTATCTCTAGACACTGACCCTTCTGATTAGAATCCAAATGACCCGTTTGAGGGGATTGAGACATATATCTCGATGCGTATGCTACCAATAATAACGGTTGTATTAGAATCCAAATGACCCGTTTGAGGGGATTGAGACTTATCACCATAATTTTGTTGAACAAATTCTTCACAGGATTAGAATCCAAATGACCCGTTTGAGGGGATTGAGACGTTTCTTTATCATTTCGTCTACAGCAGGCTTGAGAGCAATTAGAATCCAAATGACCCGTTTGAGGGGATTGAGACTTAATTGCCTGATGCTTAATCTCCCCATTATTAAAGGTATAATTAGAATCCAAATGACCCGTTTGAGGGGATTGAGACCGTAACTTATGACAAGAGTACCTGAGCCAAAGTAGAAATTAGAATCCAAATGACCCGTTTGAGGGGATTGAGACTTACCAGTAGAGATTAATGTAACATACACAGTCCAGATAATTAGAATCCAAATGACCCGTTTGAGGGGATTGAGACAACAATTGGTTCGTAAACTCAAGCTTCTTGCTACTCCATTAGAATCCAAATGACCCGTTTGAGGGGATTGAGACTACAGAGCAGGTGCATACATCTATGATTAGGCTAGTTCGATTAGAATCCAAATGACCCGTTTGAGGGGATTGAGACGTCAGTGGGGAATAAGAAGTCTATTACTAATGGCTTCCAATTAGAATCCAAATGACCCGTTTGAGGGGATTGAGACTTAAGATAACACTTTCCATTGACTCCTTTCTCCATAAATGATTAGAATCCAAATGACCCGTTTGAGGGGATTGAGACTTAAGTAATGAGGCAAGATAACGTTCCTCATACTTATCCACATTAGAATCCAAATGACCCGTTTGAGGGGATTGATATCTGTTTCCTGCACATATTCCGCATCCTCGCATTCTACTGTCATTCCCGCGGAGGAGCTTGTGCGAAAACTGTAAAACCTTCTGTCATTCCCGCGGAGGCGGGAATCCAGCCTTGATGAATCCCATTAGGGATGACACAAATAAAGCATTGCAGTATAGATATCTATCTTCCGTTCTTACATACCTTATAACTGGGCTGGATTTCTGCCTCCGCAGGAATGACAAAACGTTTTCGCACAGGCTCGGAGGCAGGAATCCAGCCCTTTGAAAGACAATAAAAAGAAGCCCTTCCTGAACAAAGTTCAAAAAGGGCTTTAGCTTTATTGTATATTGTTACAGCTAAGTAAGCAAAGGGTGGGCTAAAGTAAAGATATTTCGTGTAAGCGCAGCTAAACTCTTTACTTTTTAACTCTTAACTTGATAATCTATAGAAATCGTTTAACCACTTCCAGCACTTCCGGCAAATCCATACCGATATTGGTTAAGTGCTCAACTGTGGGAACGCCGGCCGGAGTCCAGCCTTTACGTTCATAAACTGCGTCGATAAGCTGTTGGTATTGATCTTCACGATAGCTTCGCAGAATCTGCATTTTCTCGGCAGTACTTTTACCGGTGGGATCAACACCCAGTTTGTCTTTTAATTGACCATCGTAGCGCTCTATGCGGGATAAATATTCTTCTTCAGTTACTGGCCCTACTGCACGATAGGGAGGTACGTCGTCTATGCGTCGGCCTTTACCCATACGCATGCAAAATACTTTTTGGAAGTTGTAAACTCTTTCGGACTGACGGATTAGCTCTACCTTGTCCATGTGCTTACCGGTGATGGCTTTGTATATATCCACGTAGTTTTGCACATGTTCGGGTACTTTGGCAGGTTCATCTGTTTCGGCATTGTTAGCCGGTTCGATATCGTTCCAGGGAAGCTTACACAGTCCTTGTAGCCCAAACCAGGTGCGGAACATGGGGAAATAATGCAGCGCTTCGGCTTTATCCTTAAAAGTGGGGATGTGGTTGTTCACCATGTCCATAAAAATAAGCCAGGCTTCATCATGCTGAGGCCCTTTAAGGGCAAGAGTGTAGCCACCTTGTTGCGCCAAAGATTCCTTGCTCATATACTGCGAATACTCCAATCCTTTGGCTTCCATACCTATATCCTGCAAGAACTTGGGGTCTGCGCCATACTGCTGCGCAAAGAGAGTTTTCATCGCGCGGACGCCTTTGCCAACTGTTAAACCAAAGCCTTCGCCTCTACCCATTTGGTGTAGTAACTCCAGCGCTGCATCGGCATTGCCCCAGGTTAGTTCCAAGCCACCAGTTTTGGTTTTATCAAGGATGCCGTTTTCGTAGCATTCCATCGCAAACGCAGTGCTGGTGCCAAAAGAGATAGTATCCACACCATAAGTATCGCAGTAAAAGTTAATCTCCACAATATCCTTGGGGACGAATACGCCGATATTACTGCCACATCCTGCGGCTGTTTCATATTCGGGGCCATCAACTACAACTGAATGCCCTTTGTAGGGGCCGGTACGCGGCTTAAAATTATCCACTGCTTTACAGCAGGATAGCGAACAGCCATACCAGCAGCCATCAGCCATGCCTTGAGTAAACAGAGCAGTGAATTCACGCGAATGCAGACCGATTGCTTCAGGCATTTGGCCATATTTGAAATTGCGGATGGGGAGGAGGTCGTAATCGTTCATAATTTCCATCAAATGAGCTGTTCCCACTTCGTGCATACGGCACTGAGTGGCATCTCCGGCTTCGATCTCTTTATGTAGCTTGAGGCCTGTTTTCTTCAGGGTAGTAAGATCAACAGGGTTATTGGTATCTACTTTTAGCCCGGAATATTTCACCACCATGGCTTTGATACCTTTATCGCGGAAAACAGTGCCTGTGCCACCGCGTCCGGCTTGTTTCAGCCTGGCAACTTTGCGGCGTTTATCCCAGAAGGAGAAGTTCAGGCAAGTGATATTTACATGGTCAGCAGCGCTACCTGTGGAAACAACGGAAACAAACTGGTGATGATCGGGACTATCGGCAAATTCTTTAATCAGAGCTTCAGCAAAGATATGGCTGTTTATTTCTGTGTCTGGAGCGGTGAATATTTGCACGGTGCCTTTGTCGCCATCGATGTAAACAATCACTTCTTCATCGGATTTACCCTGTACTTCCAAAGCATCCCATCCAGCAAATTTGGTATAGGGGCCAAAATGGCCGCCAACATTGCAATCTACGGGAATACCTGTTAAAGGAGATATAGTGGTAACTATGGATTTGCCGCTGCCAGGATAGCTGGTATTGCCACAAAGAGGGCCAAAAGCGATACAGATTTCGTTTTCGGGGCTGTTCCATTTGGTGCTGTCTTTCACGCCCTGCCACATTAGATAAAGATCGAATCCCTTGCCACCCACGAACTTGTCGATCATCATCTGGCTTACGGGTTTGGAGCTAATTTCTTTGGTGCCTACGTTTACATACAGGGTACGGTTATTGTAACCACGGACAATAGGTGCCAAATCATATTTGAATTCAGCTAACAATTTGCGGTTCATGTTTTTCTCCATTTCATTCGTTAACGATTTTGATGGCATCGGTGGGGCAGGATTTGGTACAAACGCCACAAGCAATACATTTGAAGGGATTATGCTTACCAAAAGTAGTGCGCATGGAATCTGTGGGGCATACTGCCACGCACATTAAACACCCGATGCACAACGATTTATTCAGCATTACCACGCCCTGATTGTTCACCGTAAGAGCCAAGGTAGGGCATGCTGCAACACAGATCTGACATTGGTTGCAAACATTCATCTTGGGGGGAGCGTTATCTTCAGATATGACTATGCAGGATTTCTCTGCATTATCTTCTTTGAAGTAGAGGTTCGAACACGCACTTTCGCAGCTATGACAGGCGATGCACTTTTCAGGAAAAGTCTTTAACACTTTCATTTTTCCGTTCTCCACAAATTAGTTATTATCATGGAAACAAGCTAAAAAAACAGTGTTAAAAAGTCAACTACAATCTTACCGTTATTGAGCTTCCAAATATATAGGATTGAGGATCAAGCTCGGCGAAGCCTTCATCACGCAACCAAATGCTTCTGTGTTTAATTATTCCCATCAGGGCAAAATGATGGGTTAATTTCAGGATCAAATTGCCAGAAAAATCAAGGTATTCAGTGCTTTCTTCAGTTTTAAAACGGTCATACTCAGCACAGCCAATAATGCGCACATTGTTAAAGCAAATTGGTGCGAAGCGGATGCCACCCACAATATCAGTGCTTTGGCTCATGGAGTTGGTGTCCCAATCGTCAAGGCGATTATAGCGATAACCCAAATCCACACCAAGGTATTTGTTAAAATTAAGGGGAACCTGAAGGTCAATTTGCAGTGTGCGGTTATTGCGGAAGTTAGTTTCCCTTTCTTCCATAGTAGCCCGAACTATAATCGCGTTTGCCTGGCAATTTGCCAGCATCAAAGGGCTGCTTGCCGAACCTAAGCCACGGAAATTATTAGGTTCAAGATAGCGGTTGTTCAGGCTGGACGCAATAACATATGCACTGTAACGTTTGTTAGGTGTCCAATCCAGCATACTTGGTTCAAAATATGAACTTATGGGATGCATAATTGCTGGTTGCAGTTTGTCTGGAATATAGTTCATCTCTGCACTTCCACCAATTTCTGTGAACTGTTTTTCAGACCTAACGCGTTTGGCTAATTCACCCTTAAAGCCCATGTAGTTTTCGTAGGGGGAAAATTCACTGAGGTCGTTTTGCGTTGCCGAAACAAACAAACGGATAGTTTCAGGGTTAGTAAATCCAGCACCCACACCCATTTGGTTAATCAATTTCCCAGAGGCGAAATCGCCACTTTCCCAAGTTTTTATCACGTTGTAAGAACCTTCCACGCCGGCTATTTTTAGCTTCAAGCCAAATGTATTGCGGGTAATGAATTGCCCTCTGCCGATAATATCATCATTGAAGTTTTGCTGCAACATTTCAGTAGCGGAAAGAACATTAAGGTAATTGCTTGCTTTGGGGTGGTAATCTGTATCCACATTGCCCTTATGGTTCATCCGTTCTTCTACAGTGCTGGATCTGCGATTTCCGGAATAGGAAGAGCTGCTACGTCCAGAATAGGCATAATGATCACTGGGAGATGTTTTACCAAAATCAGGATCGGTAAAATAATACTTATAGCTAAGCGAACCAATTTTCCAGGGACGTTGGGCGTTATCGGTTAAATCCCTCACTTGGGCGGTTACATTGGTAGAGATATCGTCCAGACACAATCCAGGTTTCTGCAGTTCATTAGACAGGCAGAAGGTAAAATCACTGTTTTTCCCTTTGCCATCGTTTGCCACAGAGCCTGCTTCAGTAGAATACATAATGAAACTATTATTACCTCCACTTGCCATCGCTAATCCCTTGGCACCAGAGCGATATTTGGAAAAAGGATTATCGCGGCATGCATCAAGAAACACCATAGTGATAGCCGTGGAATTCAGCTTGGCTGTAATCCAATTCAAATCAATTGCTTTAGCTTCAAAATCAGATTCATCTTCAAAGGTTTCGCCTACAGGAAGGAGATAGTTCTCTCCACTTATCTGCACACCGTGTCCGCTATAATAAAATACAACTTCGTCTTCAACCTCAAGATTATTGGCAAAATCGCGTATTGCATTGTTAAATGCACGATAATTGACGTCTGTGAGTTTAGTTACAGAGAACTTTAATTGGCCAAGAGTGGACGACATCAGGTTTGCGTCGTTCACCGGATTTCGCAAGGGTTTATCTGCATAACGGGCATTACCAATTACCAGAGCTTTGCGCGCTCCGAAAGCCATCACTGAAACTGCCAAGATCAACGAAACAACTATAAGTTTTTTCATCGTTACCTCCTAACGGGACAGATACAACGAAAAACAAGTAGCCTGAACCTGTCAACGTTTATTTATGTTCCGTGTAATTATCTTTTATTGCTTATTCTTCGTTCACACCACCGGTTCCGGTGGAAAAGTTACGTTTTTCAATCTGGGTGGATTTCAAATTAATATTTCCGGTACCGGTTTCCAGGGTTGCGGTGTTGATTGTGCAGGATGTAACATTGATGTTTCCAGTTCCGGTATTTGCCTCAAGCATGTCGAGGCTGCAGTTTTGAATATCTACACTTGCAGTGCCACAATTTACAGATATTTTGGGAGAGTCTTTCATCTTCTGCACTTCAACATTTCCGGTTCCCACATCAATATTCAGGGCTAAGGAATTGGGGACATTACCGATAACTTCTTTGAGAGAAGCTGGTTTGCCCGATTTTGTGTAGTATGTGATTTTCCTATTTTCTATCATAAAGGTTGCATCTCTTGGTTTGTATTCCTGATAGCATAACTTCAATCTGAGGGGGGCATCAGGACCGCCTTGAAGGGATATCTTGGCTACATCACTATCGATATATAGCTCAGTATCGGTATAGGGAACATCAAGAACGGTTTCTCCTTCGTAGGCTAACTTCACTCCATTCTCTACATAGTTATGCTCTACCACATTGTTCATAAACTTTGCAATGTTCTTACAACTCGTCATTGTCATCAGAAGTAAAAATCCATAAACCACTGCTTTCGCAAGATTACTCTTTTTCATAAGTCCTCCAATATATTTACGTTCATGCATATAGTTTAATTTAATTAGCTTTAAATGCAAGTACAAATTTCCAGAAGAGTGCATTTTGCTTGAAAGACGGTAGTAACTTAAGGTAAAAAAAGGGAGCTACAAAAGCCCCCTAAGCATTGTTAACAAAGATAGCGAATGTTTAGCTCATGTTCTCTTTGATGGTTTTGATAATCGATTGCACATCAAGACCTGCCCATTTATACAAGTCCGTAACGGCTCCGGACATGGCATAGTTCTTCACACCCATCTTGGTTAGTTTGGCGCAAAGCCCATTGCTTATAAGTGTGTCGGCAATAATTGTTCCGAGTCCGCCATTCACAGTATGATCTTCCACGCTGAAAAGCAAACCTGTTTTTGCAGAGTTTTTTAGCTGCTCCAGATCGAGGTGTAAGGGCGAAGATACATAAACCAGTTCAATAAAGATACCTTCCTCTCGCAAACTTTCCACAGCTTTTAAGGCTCGGGCTGCGGGAGTTCCACAAACCCATAAACTTCCGTGATTACCCTCACGCAGCAGGTCAGTTTTTCCGTACTTGAAATTGTAATCAATAGCATAAAACGGTTTGCCTTCATTGTTTTTTATCATGGGGAGCTTTGAACGTCCCATGGTAACCAGATAGTTTCCGGGTTGATTGGAAAGCCAGCGGATCAGGCGATCGGTATGATTAGCATCGGCAGGGCATAACACTCGAAATCCGAAGAGATTGCGAGCCAGCGAGATATAATCGATAGCCTGGTGCGTTTTGCCATCTTCGCCCACATCGATTCCTACATGTGTTACCACAGTTTTCAGATTTGTATGGTTAATGTCATTAAGCCGTTGTGCATTATACACTTCGGCCATACCAAACACGCCAAAATCGCTCCAGAATGTCTGAATGCCGCAAGTGGATAAAGCTCCACCCATAACGGCCGCATGCTGTTCCATTATCCCTACTTGAATAAAGTTATCGGGACTTATCTCAGCGAATTCTCCAGTTTTTACGCTGGCGGCAAGATCGCAATCAACAACCACCAGAGGAGTTTTGGCATTGCCATTGATCCTGGCAAGATCGGCAATTGCCTTTCCCCAGGCACCCCGACAATCAGCATCATTTTCGTACAAAATGGGCTTACCGCAGGTAAAATCTGGCTCTAAACAGAAATGTTTATGGATGGCATTATCCGGCTTAAATTCCCCTCTCAACTTACGGTATTTCTTTAGTTCATTGGTTGCCCCAAGCTGTTTCAATGCTCCGTCAAGCTGCAATTCATCCAGGGTTGAGCCATGAAACATCGCTTTGTTCTCCATAAAATCGATGCCTTTACCCATGATTGTATGCGCCAGAATCATAGTGGGAAGTTCAAAGCTGTGAGCATTCTCTAATGCAGATAGAATCTGGGGTACATCATGACCATTAACTTCAATTACCTGCCATCCGTCCGATTCCCAGTTTTTGCGAATATTCTGGGGCATAACTTCGTGAATAGAGCCACTTATTTGCAACTGGTTATAATCTACAATTGCCGTAATATTATTCAGATGATACTTTGCGGCAAAGCGCCTGGCTTCGGTAAGCTGACCTTTTTGCTGTTCACCATCGCCCATAATAACATATACATTATAGGGAATTTTGTTTATTCGAGAGGCTAAAGCCATACCCGTGGCTGCGGATAAACCTTGCCCAAGATTGCCGCTACTCCATTCCACACCGGGAACTTCGCGTTCTATATGACCTTCAAATATCGAACCGGCAAGGCGGAACTGGGCAATGGCTTTATCAAGCTCGAAATAGCCCATAATGCCAAGTGTGCTGTATACCGCCGGGGAAATATGCCCATTACTCACGATAACGCGATCACGGTCTGCTTTTTGGGGATTTTCGGGATCGTGATTGATTACGTGATATAGGCTTAGTAAAATATCTATGGTGGACATCGAACCGCCGGGATGCCCAGAAGCAGAGAGAGTCGTCATGGTTAAAATTGCTCTTCTGGCTTGTACAGCCTGAGTGCTAATGGTGGAAATAAGCTCCTGTGTAGCAGCTCTCATGGTAAGTTACCTCGTGTAAATCATACTTAAAAGATTATCCCCTTCACCAGTTGTTACACATGGTGAAGGGGTATATAGTGGTGGAGCATAGCGGGATCGAACCGCTGACCTCTTGTCTGCCAGACAAGCGCTCTCCCAGCTGAGCTAATGCCCCATAAGGATCACATTGTTATAGATCACATTCACAGAAAGGCTTTAAACTGTCAAGCAAAAAATATGGCTGTCGTCAATAAAAGCAACGCAAACATCTCATAATGATGCAATTACATGTTTGCAAAAATGTTTAATTGACTTGCTTAGCGAATGCTTAAGCCAGCCCATAAACCCGTGACAACCGATATCAGGCAGGCAACTGTGGATATGCTAATGTTCATCAAAGCCGTGCGTATATGTCCATCCTGATACAAACGGACGGTTTCCAAACTGAAGGTAGAAAAAGTAGTGAACGCCCCTAAAAAACCAATAAGGAAAAACAAACGAATATGATCTTGACGCGCATGATGCTCGAAATACATTACAATAAAACCTGCCAGAAAACAGCCGATCACATTCACAATCAAGGTTTTATAGGGAAAGGGACTATTGGTATCATAATTAGTATATATGCTTACCAGATAACGTAGTGCGCTACCTAAACCACCACCTAACATAATCAGGGGGATGTCTTTCAGAAACATCTTTGCTATGGGCATGTAACCCTCCACTCATTCATTTTACTACAATGTGGCTCATGCTTTTACATCAATAGAATATGTCAAACAGATTATTCTATTGTAGCCTTCTTCCAGCTTGTTGCGCTGTATTTTGCCTCTATCCTTCCTCACTTTGAGCGCACAAATGTGAGAGCAAAATCCGGTGAACCTAAGCTGAAATATAGGGTTAGAAGCAAGTAACATTTATGGTATAAGTGGCTGCCAATCTTACCAGATTTGCAGGTTATACAATAAGAATCCATGTATTCTAAATGGGAAACGGAGGAAAGTTGTTGACAGAAATCCCGCCTATAAGAACGTGAGCGCAACTGCGGGGTGTAGCGCAGCCCGGTTAGCGCACCTGCTTTGGGAGCAGGGGGTCGGAGGTTCGAATCCTCTCACCCCGACCAGTTAAGACGAATTATTATGTGGGCGTTTAGCTCAGTTGGGAGAGCGCTTGCTTTACACGCAAGTGGTCGGGGGTTCGAGTCCCTTAACGCCCACCACATAATAATATTATAGGTTAACTGGTTCGCGAGTTAACTGGTAAACAGGGTGATAGATGAAAATAGCAATCACAGGTGCCAACGGTTTTGTAGGCAGCAATCTCATCCAGCATTTTCAGTCCTGCGGGCATGAAGTATATGCCTTGGTTCGCCCCTCTGCCAAGCTTCATTTGCTTTCCCCCGGAACAAATACAGTATTCACCAATTTCAACGACCATGCGTCGTTATTGCTGGCTTTTTCGGGCATGGATGTAGTTATCCATAATGCGGGTAAAACCAAGGCTCTAAACCATGCCGAAATGATGCAGGCAAATCACGGAATCACCCAAAATATCGTTCGTGCCATAAATGAAACCGAAAGTAAACCACAGCTTATCTATCTGAGTTCTCAGGCTGCTTCCAAGCCCAGCTACAATAATATTCCCGTTAAAGAAAGCGATGCAGAAAACCCCTTAACCAGCTACGGTGAAAGCAAATTAGCAGCAGAAAGAGCTATTCGTGAGCAATGTCAAACGCACTTTACCATCATTCGTCCTTGCTCTGTGTATGGGGGGGGGGATCGCGATTTCTTAAACCTGTTCAAAATGGTAAAACGCGGTTTCAGCTTTCAGATTGGAGCGGTGGACAAGTATCTGAATATGATCCATGTAAGCGAATTGGCTGCTTTTATCAATCTGTGTTTGCAAAATTCGGCGGCTTATGAAGAAATCTTTTTTGCCACCGATGGACAAACCTACCGGCAAAGTGATATTATGCACGCAATTACTAGCGCTTTGCATAAAAAGCCCATCCAAATCATTATCCCCAATGCTATTGCTAAAGTAGTATTTTATGTTGGTGATGCTTATGGTCGGCTTTTTAAGCGCAATGTGATCGTAAATCGTGAAAAAATGAAGGAAATTATGGCGGAAAGTTGGTTAGCTGATCCTGCCAAAGCAAAACAGATTTTAGGCTGGAATCCCTTGCCACAATTACAATTACATATTATGGAGACGGCAGCATGTTATCACGCCTCAGCTTGGCTATAATAATCACGGTATTTTGCGCTTATTTATATGCACAAGTAGATAGTCTGAATGCTGTGGTAGAAGCGGATACCCTGGCTATCCCCGAAATTGTGCTAAGCAAATCAGAAATAACACAATGGCTAATCGATCACCGCAAAGATACCACTGCAAACGTGATGGATAGCAGCCCCTTGTATGCCGATAACGGCGATCTCTATCGCAATGGCTATTATTATATCGGACGCCCCATCGTATCCCCGGCTTACCGCTACGGTTTTGAGCAGCCTGCTGGTGTTTTTGGGGCAGGTTTATACCATTCCTATTATCACAATTTGTACAATTCGGAAGCGCTGAACTATAATACTGCGGAGTATCCTTTTTCGCCTGCTTTAACCAGTATCCACGCAGGAATTGGAGATTACGAACATCATTTTGCACGGGTAAGCTTCAAAAAGAACTCTTTATTCAGCTTTCCCGGCGTCTGTTATCAGGGTGATTTGTTGGTGCAAAATGGCCAGTGGACAGATATCATCTCTGCCGAAACCTCGATGAAACACTATCTTAGCATGCACAAAGGAAACTACACCCTGGAAACCGAATACGCATCTTTTGCCAAGGATATAGCCATGACCGAGCTGCAACCTGTCTTTTGGCTTGGCTCTAACTTTCTGATAGCGCATCAGATAAAGCAGCTATATGCTTCCCTGAAGAATCCCTACGCCGAGCTAAGCATCATCAATAGCCGCGAAAGCGCTACAGCTACGCCCTTTGCCGAAAAACTAACGAATAATACCACTCAGTTAAGAATTAGCATCGGGCATGATACAGGTGTACATAAGTATAACGCGTTTTATGAGCATGCTTTTCGTGATGCGAATATTGATTTTGGGGGTGGCTTCGATGCCGATCCCTACAAGCATAAACTGGGCTTGAATTGGGATAGCTATATCCCTATTGGGATTGGCTTTAAGGCAGACTGTCTGGATTGGAAACGTGGCCGCTTTCAGTGTGATATCAGTATTCCTGTTGGCAGTTCGTATATCGGAGCTTTTACCAATACCCTTTGGGGTGAGGATGCCTCTCCTGACAGCGTTTTGAATATCTATGATTTAACCAACTACTACCCACTTTTGGATCAGGGAAAACGCAGGGAAGAAGGCGCGTACGTACGTTATGAATGGCAGGGAATATCCACTCAATTTACCGCAGGGACAAAGTATATTGAACAAAGCGCACCGCTTAGCGGATTCAATGTACACGACGAGCAACTGTTTGTACGGCTGGCTCTTGATGCCTTACATACATGGCGAAATTGGGAGCTGAAGGCAAGGGAACAATGGATTTGGACTAAGGCCCATGAAAGCATGTGTGAAAGCCCTGAATACCGCTTCCAAAGCGTGCAGAATCTATACTATCATTTGCCCTGGAATAATGCTCTCGTGGCAGGTTTTGCGGTAAATGGACATTCTGGCTACTATGCTGCCAATGCAGTGAATCCCAATCTAATTGAAGCCTCTTCTGTGCTTGATGCCTGGGCAGGATTCAATATTGATGCCTATTTTGAACTGCGGGCAGGAATAAAAAACGCCATGTCATCCACTCTGTATGGAGCGTATCCCATGCCGTGGGCTTTGTTTGTGGAAATCAAGTGGGAGTTCATCAATTAGTTAAGAGTTAAGAGTTGAGGCTGCACTAAGTGTGAAGATAGAGTGTTGGTGTGTTGGTGTGTTGGTGTGTTGGGGTGTTGGTGTGTTGGGGTGTGGAACACCGGTCTTTAGCCGGTTGGTTCTGCCACATTCATGTGGCCGTCCAAACCAGGGTCGATCAGCTTAATTCTTAATTGTCCTTCAAGTGTTCATGCAAGAAATCATGATACTCCGGATTATTAAACACCAGCTCATCATGTGTGCCCTTATGTGAATGTCCTTTAGAATCAATAAAAAGGATACTACTCACATAGCGCAGAGTGGAAAGCCTGTGGGATATTACAATAGCGGCAATTCCAGGATAATTGGCATCAATGCTTTGCCACAGCAATTCTTCATTTTCGGCGTCCAGACTGGCGGTGATATCATCCAGAATAAGCAGTTCAGGGCGTTTAACCAAAGCTCTGGCGATAGTTAAGCGTTGCTTTTGGCCACCGGATACTCCCAAGCCACGGTTACCCACTTTCGTATGATGTTGATCTGCGAAGGCAGCAATTTCATGTTCCAGTTGCGATGTTTGCACTGCTAAAGCGTATTCGCTTTCACTTGCCTCATCTACGGCAAAGAGGATATTATCTTTCACCGTACCTCCAAACAGTAAAGGCTCTTGAGGCACATAGGCTACCACCTTGCGCAGGCTATCAATATCCAAATTGTCAATTGGGATGCCATTCACAAATATCTCTCCGGAAATCGGCTGCAACAAGCCCAAAACCATGTTAGCAATGCTGCTTTTACCACTTCCAGTAGCGCCCAGAATTAGCATCCGCTCACCTTTGGCAAGCTGGAAACTGCAATCGCTGATCACAGGTTCGTGCTTTCGGGATATTGGCAGGTAACTTCTTGGAAACTAAGCGTATCGAAATGGCTCATCGATATGCCCGCTTCAAGTTTGTCATTAAAGGTGGGGTAGTTCTTCATTTCTTCCAGGCGGTCGATATTCACAAAGGCTTGTTTGCCCGATAAAAAGAGCTGCGGTAAGTCTATCAGCGGATAAATCATCATGGAAAGGTAGGTGTAAAACAGAAAGAACGTCCCTACCGTGATTTGCCCTTTCACTGCCATGTAACCACCAAAAATGATCACTCCAATCTGCGCAAAGTAGTCAATATATTGCCAGATAAGCGAAAGTACTGCAATCAGCTTCACCATGCTCATTTCGGTCTTAAAGCGATGTGCCAGAGCCGTATCAAAAAAACGGTTATACTTATCTTCGCTAACAAAGCTCTTCACAATGCGAATACCGGAAAAGCTCATTTCCAGCTGGTTATTAATTGCCGATATGGCTTGCTGATTGCGGCTAAAATTCATATACAGCTTATCTGAAGTAAAGTAGAACACCACCATCATCAGTGGCAAAGGTGCTATGGAAAGCAGGGTTAAATGAGCATTGATACTGAACATCACCGCCAGTGAAAAAACGATTATGCTAAAGGAATTGAACGCTCTAAAGATACCAGAACACAAAAACCAACTGATCTTGGGGAAATCGGAAAGGTCGTCCGTTAAACGCGTAACGATATCGCCAGTGCGGAATTTCTGATAAAATCTATAATCTTTCTTCGTTATGTGCTTAAAATACCATACTCTTAGGCTGTGTTCAAAGCGGATATTCACCCAACCCCGAATTGCCGGATAAAACCCGGAAAACAACTGCGCAATCCCAATCGCCAAAAACAGCATGATAATCCTGTTCACATCCTTCATGGGCGTGGGGTATTTGTCCGGGAATTGCAAAATATCCTTTAGCAAGTCTATCAACAGTTTGAACGCCCAAGGATATGCAATGGACACCGCCGAAGAGGCAAGCGTAAACACAACCATAATCACGATAAAAAGCTTCTGTGTTTTCCACTGTCTATAGATCCAGCCTATATTGCGGTTCATTTAGTTATCCTGCTTCAAGAGTTGTAGTTCCACCAGTTTACGGTAGTCTTTGGAGCTTTTCATCAAGGCGGTGTGAGTGCCTCTATCGGCAATCTCGCCTTCTTTGAACAGCAATATTTCATCCGCATCAAGCACTGAAGTTAAGCGATGTGCCACCACTACAGCAGTTTTATCGGC
>JAVEUB010000290.1:0-3650 GCA_034005785.1 Cloacimonas sp. (SeqCode)
CTTCTTGGCGGTTGGAACACCGATTTCAATCGGTCGGTTCGGTGAACTTCAGTTCGCCGTGCAGTGAACCCACGTGCTTGCCCATGCTCTTCCCTGTTTTGCCTAAAATCCCACGGCCACATGAATGTGGCCGAACCAACCGGCTGAAGCCAGTGTTCCCAAGATGCTCTATCTCCCAAGATAAATCTCCCGATAAGCCTGAACCATATGCTGATAGCTGCACAATTCGTTTATCTGTTCAGCCGCTTGCTTTCCCTTGGCAAACGCAGGCTGAAAATTAGTTGCTATCTGCACAAAAACCTCTTCTAAAGCTGTATCGTCATCCAGGGCAACAAGATATGCCGTGTTTTCAGCGGTAAGCTCTTTAATAGAAGGTATCGCCGAACAAATCAAAGGCAAACCAGAACTCATAGCTTCAATAATGCTGAAAGGCTGTGCCTCCCATCTGGAATATAGCACAAAAGCGTTGAAAACCTTCAGCCAGGGCACAATGTCTTTATCCCAGCCGGGAAGTAATACTCTGTCGCCCAAGTTGTTACTGCGGACAATAGCCTGGCACACAGCATAATGTTCTCCATCCCCCAGGATGATGAATTTCAAGTTTGGGGCTTTTCGGCAGGCACGGCAGGCCGTAGCAACAAGCCGGATCACGTTTTTCTGAGTTGAAAAGCGTACCGTTGTGCCGATTACGATGTCCCTATAGGGTAGGATTCCGTTCCTACAATCTTCACTACCGTAGTGTAGGATTCCGATCCTACATCCTTCACTATCGTAGTGTAGGATTCCGTTCCTACATTCTTCACTACCGTAGTGTCGGATTCCGTTCCTACATTCTTCACTATCGTAGTGTAGGATTCCGTTCCTACATTCTTCACTATCGTAGTGTAGGATTCCGATCCTACAAATCTCAGGCATTTGGCGTTGTTTGGCTATCTCCGCTAATTCGCTTTGCAAGGCAAGCGGGATGGCATTGAAAATGGTTTTGGCTTTGCTTTTGGGTAACAGCTCCATTTTTTGGCAGTTTATCCGATCCGAATTATTTACAAATACCGTGATGTGGCCAAGTTTGTTGCCAAGATACTCCAGCGCTGCGTAAAAGCCATAGGTAAGAAAGTGTTGGCCATTCCTAAAAGGTGTTCCGTGCACGGTGTGCACAATTAGCGGTACATGGCACAATCTTGCGGCAAGGCGCCCCAACAATCCCGGTTTGGAAGAGTTTGTATGCACGATGTCGAAGCGTTCCTTGTGCATCAGCCACAGCAGATGCAAAAAAGTAAGGAAATCTAGCAAAGAAATGTGATGGCAAAAGGTAGGCAGAGGCAGATAATGATAGCCTTGTGCTTTTACTTCGTCCACGAATTCCCCTCCGGGTTTGGACGCTACCCAGATCTCGAATTCTTGCCTATCCAGCCCCGCTAACAGGTGCAAACTAAAACGCTGCACTCCTGATAATAAGGGGAGTAACTGGATGTGCAGGATTTTCTTCATTCGTTTCGGTTAAGCCTGATTACCGCGATCGATTCTGCTTTGATATTGGCAAAGCGGATGTTATTGCCTTCGATAATAGCGCTAACTCCATCGATCTCCATGATTTTGGGATCTCCATGGATGCTAAGGACAA
The DNA here is from genome assembly GCA_034005785.1 of Cloacimonas sp. (SeqCode). Classification (GTDB taxonomy): domain Bacteria; phylum Cloacimonadota; class Cloacimonadia; order Cloacimonadales; family Cloacimonadaceae; genus Cloacimonas. The sequence continues at coordinate 1,622 of JAVEUB010000290.1, forward strand.
AATGTTCCACATCATCGGGGAAGAATACACTGATTTCATATTCACCTTCGTCGATGGTTATCCGGTTACGTTTTTCCCACCAAGCGGCAATTTCGGCAGCGGTGGTGATATAGGTGTTGTTGCTTTTAACAAGGGCTAAGATATAGGCATACAGCTTGTTACAAAAATGGATATCGCTGTAACTGGCAATCGAAAAATCCACACTGAAAATGCCATGCGTGCGCACACATTGCTGATATAGTTTCTTAATCTGGTGTTTAGCATCATCAAGCTGGAGAATTTTGTGCTTGTTTATTTTTAGGTAGGCATCGCGATATAGGGTGGGCATTTCCAAAAATTCTGCTTTTCCGCTACCAATCCAGGGATACCAGGGTAGAGAGATGCCATTTTTGTATCCGGGTGCTTCCGCAAAGGCTGTGCTTTGGCTAAAACTGGGGGATATTTTATTGTGCAGATCGCGGATGGTATCGTTGGTACGAAAACCAAGCTGACGGATGCCAATCTGGTCTTTGTTTAGTTGGTGCAAAAGTATCTGTTTGCGGGTAAGAAAATCGTCGCGATTAAGCTTATCCGCAGTTGCCAGAAGGGCGATGTCATTGCCTTCGCGGATAATGTGCTGGAGTTCTTCCTGTAGGTCGGGATCGTCTAAATTGTAGTCAATTTCCTCGCTCGCTTCGGTAGCTAAGTAGTAGGTGCTGCGGCAATTGGATTCACGCTCCAATTTGCGGAATTCTTCAAAATTCCAATACAGTTCGTAGTTAGTAAAGAGGAATTTAAATTTTCCGCTTAAAGTATGCCCCAATTGCTTCCATTTAAAGGTGAAAAACATAGCCAGATCATCGGCAATGGAAAGAACAAGGGAAGAAATATCCCATTTTTGCAGGTCGTCAATACTATGGGACAGGATCACTGCTGCTTGCTGCGCACTTGGCCAGTTTAGTTTTTGGGCGATAAAGCTTTTTTTGGCACGGCAATGCTCTTTAAGCAGGCTATCCATCAGCCATAACAGGTTATCTACAATCGGAGTTTCGCGGTAGTTGTAAAAAGCGCTGGCAGAATCGGGATAAAAGCCTTTCTCCAAAGCGTTGGCATCGGTGCGTTCTTCCAGATTGGAAAGATGTAAAAAGATATTACCCACCAGGTCGAAATTGATCTTACCGGCATGCATATCGTTCTCGGTGTAATTCTCGGCAGGATAATCAAACTTACGCGCTGAAACTACGGGAGTTATGGAGAGTAGCTTCACTTCACGCAAACTGCGTCGAATGCGATCGGCAGTATAGGCTTTGTCATCAAATAAATCAGGATCGCAAGGGATGAAAAAGCTGATGTAGTGCTTAGCCAAGCTCTTTAGCTCCTCCACAGTTGGTTCCGTGAAACCATAAATCAGGAAGATGTCGTTGGTTTTCAGCTTATCTGCGTCCGCAATAAAGCGAAAGCTGTAGCCTAAGCTCTGGAAAACAAAGCTAAATATGTATTTTATCTCTTTCTGAAAACGAGCGAGCTTATAGTCTATGAATATCGATACCATGCTGTTTTTACACCACCAAATTCCGTTTTGTGGCAGGTAATTATTATTTATGGCTGCTGTCAAGGGAAATCCGTTTTTAAGGGAAAAAAGTGCTACTTGGAGTGCCGACGCTTGGAGTGCCGACGTCCTCGTCGGCAAGTTCTGCCTGCGTCCTCGCTGGCAGAACTTCCACCCCTTCCACAATTAACCACCGAGAACACCGAAAGCACGGAACTTTCAGCACATCAGCACGCCCACACTCCAACACCCCAGCACGCCTTCCACCCTTCTTTCACCCCCCCCTCATCAACCACCCATAACTCAACAAAACAAAGCTGCTTAACCGAACCATTATACCTACAGACCTGCACCTTTTCCCTCTCCAACCAAAAAAAAACAGTCATTCCCCCATTTTTTCCTTTATTTCCGTTCTATCATTGTCATTCCTGCGTAGGAGCTTGTGTGAAAACTGCAAAACCTTCTGTCATTCCCGCGGAGGAGGCTGTGTGAAAACTGCAA
>JAVEUB010000291.1:0-3630 GCA_034005785.1 Cloacimonas sp. (SeqCode)
CTTCCCGCTGATGAGGCGTCAGGACTTCTTTCAGTCCATCGGCGCAGAAAGCATTCTGGGCAAACTATGCCGTCCCGAAGGGACTAGAGGCTGTCTCTGTGTATTGTTTGCTATCTAAAATACCGTCCCGATGGGACTTTAGCGGATATTTTAAAGTCAATTTCGTGTGAAAGCATTGATTGAGATACTTCGCCCACTTTTTTTATAGAAAAAATATGCTAAGCTGTTGGAAAACAATCTATTCTTATTGAACAGTCTCCATTTTCCCTGTCATTCCTGTGGAGACGGGAATTCAGCCATGTATAAAGAGTTTGGCTAAGCTTAATCTTAGCAGCATTTTATCCATATAATTTACAGGGCTGGATTCCCACCTCCGCGGGAATGACAGAAGGTTTTGCTGTTTTCGCACAAGCTCCTCCGCGGGAATGACAGAAGGTTTTGGAGTTTTCGCACAAGCTCCTCCGTGGGAATGTCAAAAGGGTTACGTTCGCACGGGGAGCCTAAAAATCTGCCAGCAACTGTTTCAGCAGCTCCAGTTTCGTGTTAACTTCGGTGAATTTTTCCTTTTCTTTGGCGACAACGTCTTCTTTGGCGTTAGCCATAAAGTTCGGGTTATTCAGTTTATTGGATATTCCGCCTATTTCTTTGGCAAGTTTGTCAATCTGTTTATTCAGGCGTTCGCGTTCTGCCTCCAGATCAATAAGGCCGCTAAGGGGCATAAATATCTCAATATTGCGCACCACTGCCGCGCTTGCAGCTTTGGGTTTGTCTATCCCCACTCCGCCGGAAAGCGCGTTCACTTTGGCTAATTTGCGGAAATAAGCCATATAGCTATCGAACAAATTCTGCTGTTTCGCTTCGGCAAAGCGGATCACAATCCCTATTTCCTGCGAGGGTGCCAGGTTCACTTGCTTACGCAGATTGCGGATTGCCGTGATGCTTTCCTGCACGAAGCGCATTTCATCATCGATCAGTGGATCAAGCAGCCCCGCATCAGCTTCCGGGAAAGCGGCAATAATCAGCGCTTCTTCTTCCAGCGGGAATACTTCTTTGATGCTTTGCCAGATTTCTTCGGTAATAAAGGGCATAATCGGGTGCAACAAACGCATTCCGTTTTGCATCACATCCAGCAGCACATACTTCGTGCTAAGCTGGCTGGCGCGGCCTGCTTCTTCGCGCAGGCGGTCTTTGGAAAGCTCGATGTACCAGCTACAAAATTCGTCCCACAGGAACTTAAAGATCACATTGGCGGCATCATTCAAGCGCAGGTTTTCGTAATGCGCACGCGCTTCAGAGGTTACTTCCTGCAATCTGGACAGAATCCAGCGATCGGCAAGTTCAAGCTGTAAATCTGCTTTGGCGGGTAAACCTTCGATCTCATCCACATTCATCATGATGAAACGGTAGGCATTCCACATCTTATTGGCAAAATTGCGTCCACCTTCCAGCATGCTGTCGGCATAGGCTACATCGGCACCTTTGGGTGTATTGAAGATCATTGAAAAGCGCAGAGCATCTGCACCCACACTATCAATAATATCTATCGGGTTTGGGGAATTTCCCAAAGATTTACTCATTTTACGCCCCAATTCGTCCCGCACTGTGCCATGCAGCAAAACGGTATTGAAGGGAATCATATCTTTGAAATGCAAGGTGGACATAATCATCCGTGCCACCCATAAATAGATGATTTCCGGAGCGGTAATAAGCACATTGGTAGGCAGATACTTAGCCTGATCGGGTGTGTCATCAGGCCAGCCCATAGTGCTGAAAGGCCACAACCAACTGCTAAACCAGGTGTCCAGCACGTCTTCATCCTGGCGGAAAGCCTTGCTTCCGCATTTGGGGCATAGCTCCGGGCTTTCCTTAGCCACGATCATGAAGTTGCAAGCTTCGCAATAATAAGCCGGAATACGGTGTCCCCACCAGATTTGGCGCGAGATACACCAATCGCGAATATTGTTCATCCAGTGCATATACACCTTAGTCCAACGCTCGGGCTGAAATTTCACTTCTCCACTTTCCACCACGGCAATGGCACGCTCTGCCAAAGGTTTCATCTTCACGAACCACTGATCCGAAAGATATGGCTCTATCACAGTATCGCAGCGATAACAATGGCCTACTGCGTGTTCATGCGTTTCCGTCTTTTCCAGCAGGTTTTGCTCGGTAAGCAGTTGCAACACCTTTTCACGGCAGGCATAGCGCTCCAATCCAGCAAAATCGGCTCCTGCAGCTTCGTTCATGCTGCCATGCTCATCCATAATTAATAGTTGCTGCAAGTGATGCCGCTGGCCTATCTCAAAATCGTTGGGATCATGGGCAGGGGTAACTTTCACACAGCCTGTGCCAAATTCCTTATCCACATAATCATCAGCAATAACGGGTATTTTGCGTCCCGTTAAAGGCAAGATCAGCTCTTTACCAATTAAGTGCAAATAACGCTTATCCTTGGGGTTTACAGCCACAGCCACATCCCCAAGCATGGTTTCTGGACGCGTTGTGGCAACAGTTACAAAGCCACTGCCTGCGGCGTAAGGATAGCGGATGTGCCACAGCTTTCCTGTTTCATCGGCATGTTCCACTTCGTCGTTGGCAAGGGCAGTTACGCAGCGCGGACACCAATTAATAATGTACTTGCCTTTATAGATCAGCCCGTCTTCATACAGGCTCACAAACACTTCTTTCACCGCGCGGGACAGCATTTCGTCCATAGTAAAACGCTGACGGTCCCAATCGCAACTGGCACCCAACATCTTTAGCTGATCGATAATGATATCGCCTTTTTGGGTTTTCCAAGCCCAGATAAGCTCCAGAAGCTTTTCGCGGCCTATCTGGTGACGGTTTTGTCCACTTTTGGCAAGCTCTTTTTCCACCACATTCTGGGTGGCAATACCCGCATGATCTACACCCGGAAGCCACAAGGTTGGCTCTCCTTTCATGCGGTGATAACGAACAACGACATCTTGGAGGGTGTTATTTAGAACGTGACCCATATGCAGTATTCCGGTCACATTTGGGGGCGGGATCAGGATGGTAAAGGCTGCTTGGGTGGATTTCTCATTTGGCCTGAAATAGCCTCCTTCCTCCCAAAAGCGATACCACTTCTTCTCAAGAAGTTGTGGTTCATAGGTTTTGCTGATGTCCATGGTTTTTTCCTCTCTTTTGATGTCGTTTGTCTGCTTATTTTATTGCAGAACTTGCTTTATTTTGTACCATTTTGGGTACATAGCTATTGAGTCAAGCGAAAAGCTGTTTATACCGCCAAGTAGCAGCTATGGGCATCTATAAAGCCTCACCCAAACCTGCAAATGAGTATCACCTGTAACAGTGTTTGTAACTGTTTAAGGTGAAGCGCTGATGAAGGCGACTACTTATGCTAATCGGATGGACATTAAAGTGCAAGACCAGAGACTGTTCAATAAGAATAGATTGTTTTCCAACAGCTTAGCATATTTTTTCTGTAAAAAAAGTGGGCGAAGTATCTCAATCAATGCTTTCACACTGAATTGACTTTAAAATATCCGCTAAAGTCCCATCGGGACGGTATTTTACATGAAACGTTGGCTAAAACTGAGGCACAAAAATCCCTACGGAGCCTGAAGCTCAGTTTTTTTTGGGGTATCAAGC
>JAVEUB010000292.1:0-3626 GCA_034005785.1 Cloacimonas sp. (SeqCode)
ATCTTTTGTAGTTCTTTTGTAGATTGTGCTCTAAGTAGTGGGCCAAACCCAGTGCTAATCCCAGTATTCAGCGAGCCGCCAAATGCATTGGCGACCATACCTTTTGGGCGGGCAAGCAGGGTGGCTAGGCTATACTTAGCCTCAAGGGCTGACCAGTTAGCTATATCTTTCTGGGAGAAAGCTTCGCCAAACATGTTAGTCTTATTTTTGGCAATGCCAAGTTTCTTTGCAACTGAGTTCAATGCATTAACCACATGATTATCTGCGTAAGCACTATATAGAGTATTAGTTAGTTTCATGCCAGGGTCTTTCTTCATGTATTCTGGAATAGTAACACCATACCCAGCTGCCCCTTGAGCATACAAATGCATAAATCTATTCCACCTGTCGCCAACATCCTTGCCAAACTTCTTATGCATTATAGATGAGAATTCAGCAATCTTGATGCGTGATATTGTTTGTGCAAAGTTGCGATAATATGTCCCTACTATACTATCAGTATACAAATCTAATGCTTCTATGTTTCTTTCGTAGCCAAGTGAGTAGAACTCTCTATGTCTTTGATTCCCAGCAGTGGACATACCATTCATATATGTTAGTCTTTCATTAGATATTTCCCGACTCTTTGTCATGGACTCTTTTACTTCTTCCGTAAGACCATACATCCTATGTAAAGTATCAATATCCATTTCATTCTGTAGATTGCCACCACTCTGTAAGAAGTCTCTTAGATATTTCTTTATCCACTTCTCTTTGGTATCTGGGGACATTGATTTATCATTCTCTACAGCATGTATAAGCTTGTTTATATCTTTGCTATATGCTTCTCTGTTCTTATGTATCCTAGGAAAGTATGTAGAAAAGTTACGCCTGCCAGTTGTTATGTTCTCAAGATTACCCATCTCCAAGAACCTAGCGGCTTCATCCATATTAGCACTAGTTATAGTATTGAAGCTTTGCTGGTATAGAATACTATGTGACATAATCTTTAGTCCGTCTATGCCAAAGTTAGTAGGCCATTCTCCGCCTTTTGCTAGAGCTTCTTCCATTGCTGTATTCCATTTTGCTTTATCAATTTCAGGAATAGTTGGCTTACCAGTCTTGGGATTGAATAGCATTTTGATATTACCAAACTTGTCACGCTTAGCATACTTGTATACTTCTTCCATGTTTGCCTTGATAACATCATTGTAAATGTCAGCAACATACTTGGTAGTAATATCTCCCATCTGGTCTACTATTTGTCTTGGGGTAAGTTGATCTACCCTGTCAATGCCAGAGGCATCTGTATACTTAACTGGGATTCTGCCAACCATAGAAGTTATGACTGTCAAATCATGGTTAGCCTTAGTCTTCATTTCACGTAGTTTCTGTATCTTTTCTTGTTTGTCAGATGCTGGCAAGTCAGAGAGTTGCAATTCAGCTATGGTTTCGTCACTGTCTCTCAAGACCGTAAACACCCTATACAAATCATCAAAGTGTTCATTAGACATAAACCTAGCCATCTGTTCCTTTAGCCTCTTCTTATATTGTTCCCTCTTACGAATAGTAAAAGACTCAGCATTGTGTATCGTGTCAGACACTGCCTCTATTGCATTAGTTGGCACGGTAACGGTATCGGCAAACATTGCACCATACTTATTCTTCCACATAGCAGGAACTTGCTTGGTCATATATGCAAACTGTTGTATGTTTCTCCCAGTTTCAGAAGGTATCATCATATAGTAGATACGTTGCAGTATTGGATTGCTGGCAGTCTTGCCACCAAATAGTCTGTTGAGTATAGATGGGTTTGTAGTATAGTCAAGTGCCCTATTTACCATCTGTAAATCTACAAATGTAAGAGAGCTAAGGTCTTTACCCATATTCTCGCCACCAGAACTAGTAACCCCTCTGATGAGGTTATTGATAGCTACTGGGTCAGTTAGATTCAATCTATCCAAGTGTGCTTTGAACTTTTGTGCTTCTGGTAGATATCTTGTATTGTATTGCAACATAAGCTCTGGAGATTTGGCTAATGCTGCCTTGCCCACCTTGGTAAGGGTAAGTGGGATAGCTTTGTCAATTTCACCTTTCACTATCATGCGTTCTGCATTGGTAACATCTATAGCAGTGAAGTCAATATAGGTATTGGCTTTCTTAAGTAAACTAGGATTATCAACTACCGCTTGGAACAAAGCATCCATATCAGACAAGTCTATATCGGTAATCTCTTTCAACCCGACATCATTGATGCCCGCTTTAGCATTAAGCAAATCCCCAAATGCTTTGTTATATTCCTTGAATGCATCAGAAGGAGCACTAGCAAGCTTAAAAGCTATGGTATCGTTATTGGTCTTATAAGAGCCAAGCTTCTCGCCATCTACACCTTTTCCGCCTAGGCGCATACTACCCATAATAGCTATATCAAATAGCTTCTGTTCTTCTTCTGATAGCTTAGCCTTCATCATTACATAGGCTTCATCAAGTGTCTTATCTGCTAGTTCTCCAGCAATTGGCTCACCATTTCTTTCAGCCTCTACCTTGTTTTCTAATTGTCTTACTTGGTCAGTAATCCTTCTTGGTATCTGTGACCTAAGAATAGACGGCAAGTCCATTCTATGCTTCTCAAGGAGTTTGCCAGAAATCATAGTCCACATATCATTAAGCAAATAGCCCTCTGATATGCGATACTGCTCATTAACAAACAATGCTCTGAATACAGGGTCTTTCTTTAGTCCTTCGTATTGAGCCATGTCTTTTTCATATTGCTTCTTTATGGCATGATACTCCTTACTCCACTCTATACTTTTGCCACTTTCCTTTATTGCAAGCAAGTCAAATGGGAGCATCTCATCCAGATTGAGTCTCATACTACTATTCAGTTTGCCTCTCAGCACACGAGCAGCAGTGCCTAATGTCCATGCTTCGGGAGCCATCGGGTTGTTAATTATGTTGTTACGCTCATTCACGTCCCACAACTTGTTGTCAAACATAACCTTTATATCATCATTGTACTTGACTTTAAAGCTACCCCTACGCATCATAGAGGCTGGGCCAGGAGTATTGTCAGCATAGTCTTCATACATCTTCTGAAAAGCTTTATAGTTATCGTTGGTAACAGTAGCAAGAGACAACTTGGTGTTGCTTATGTATCCCCTAGCAAGTCCAATGAGTGTAGTCGGGCTACTGCCAAAAGCGGGGTCTCCACTCTTGAGCAAATCCATCATCTCTGTTTCTGTCCAGTTCCTGTTCATCTCATAGTTACGACCATACATAGCTTGCTTGACATTGGCTATCTCTTTGAATAGCCCATTTCTGGTAATAAGGCTATCTCTGTCAAAGCCTTTAGCGGTATTGTTCTTGCCAGGCTCTATCTTAATATCGAAAGCCTTGTTGTATATCTGGCTAAGTATCTTGTATGGCTCTAACACGCCATTGTATTCTGTTACGTCTGCTGTCATGTTAAGAGCAGCCCCGTAAGACTTAACAGCCTCACCTCTATCTATTGCATCTTTGAGCTTGTATGTTATAGTATATTCATTCTCGCCCTGTACTACTTTGGACACATACGGCTTGCCCCCTAGCTTGCTAAGTATCTGCATAGCTTCATTCATGTACGTGCCACCATTGGCTATTTCGCCAAG
>JAVEUB010000293.1:0-3615 GCA_034005785.1 Cloacimonas sp. (SeqCode)
GCCCTGCCTGGCTTAATACCCCTTCGGAGGCATAGGCAATATTGATAGCTGGGCCAGTTTTTAGCACTTCCACATCTTCCTGCTTGGCTTGCAAACCTTCCGCCCTCAGGAATATACGCCGCGGAGTTCCACTAACCAAGAATGTATCGCAGCTCAACTGCATTTCCTGTAAAAAGCGGGTAAATCCGTTACTCACGCTTTCAAACGCTATTTCTAACTGCTTATCGGGAATTTCTTCTGCTCCCAGCTCTAACAGGAATCGGCACTTGTCCAACAATTTAATCCCTTGCCGGTAAGAACCCGGTCTTCATATTGTAACGGATGCTAAGCTGATTCGCCAAACCCAAATCTCCATAAGAGGCAAGGGAATAGTCTATCACATAGTTTTTCCAGTTCCAGCCCAGACCCAAACTGGTGCCTGAGGTGATACCCAAAACTCCGCCATTGTAATAATCTCCCGCATTGCTACGAAACCCGGCGCGTAAAGTAAGTGAAGGATGCAGCTTGTGTTCCACCCCCAATTTCCCGACAAATTTATCGCCTGTGGCTTTCACAATATCTATATCCAACATCGTGTTTGGAGTGAAGTCAATACCCAAGCCGGCACTGTAGGAACTGGGCATATTTTCAGCATATTTTGTGCTTGTGTAATGGCTTAGCTGAATGCCAAGATTACGCGCTGCAAAACCAACCTTTATCTTTTCGTTTGCAGTATGATGCATTATTCCCAGATCAACAAGTGCGGCGCTGGCGGATTTATCATCAAGCTGGTCCCAGATAAATTTCAGCGTTCCACCCACATCAATGGCTGGCGATAAAAACCTGGCATAGCTTACACCGCCAGAAACGTTCTGTGCGCCAAAGGTATCACCCAATTCCATTAATTCACCGCTGGGGCTGATATCCGTGCGATCAATGCTTCCTGAGTTCCAATAGTTCAGAAAAAATCCGTAAGAGGTGTAAATATTCTTGGGAACTAAGTACTGCAACGAACCGCCACCGCTACCCACAAAATGATCCATAAAGGTGCTGGATATGGAGCGGGAGGGCAAACGCAGGATAGATGCAGGATTTGCCTGCATCCCCTCAAAATTCATAGCGCGACCGGTCATTGCCTGTCCCATAGCATTACTACGTGCGGAATAGACATTTTTCAGGGTGGCAAAGCCTGTGGTGCCTGCATCTTGATGCTGAGCAAACAATGGCAGACAGACGAGCAGACTAAACGCTGAGATGAGGACGTACCATGTCCTCAAGTATGTGCACTTTCTCATATAAATCCCCTTCATTTATGGCATTAAATAGGGTTTCACGGTTTTCTTCCCGCCTCAGAAATTCCGAGAGCGAGCGCAATATCTTCATATAATCTTGGTTAGAGCTTTGGGGAACAGCTATCATAAACACCAGCCGCACCGGCAGATCATCCACACTAATCCATTCCAATTCTTTGTGCACCATACAAACTGCTATCCGTAAGCAGCTTACGGTTAAATCGCGAGCATGTGGAATCGCAACGCCACGGCCGATCCCGGTGCTCATAATTTCTTCACGACCCTTCACCGCTGCCAAAAACCGGTCTGGAAAGCTTAGGCATCCGCTCTCTGATAGCATACCGGCCATAAAGTTCAGGCAATCGCTCTTTGTGTCGAATTCATCGACGATCTTTACCAGCTCTGGTTTGAAAAGTTTATTCATCGTCTCACCGTTTTTTAATGTATTGAACATCGTTTTTTTACCCTATTGATACGTCAACCTAAATTGTACAGTTAGGTTGAAAAATTAGGAGATTGGAGAGAGGGGAGTGGTTAGTGGAGAGTGGAGAGTGGTGAGTGGTGAGTGGTTAGTGGAAAAGTGAAAAGGTGGAAGAGTGAAACACGCGGATTTGAGCCACCCTTGGAGCGTGTTTGACTTATATTTTTGTCCTTCCAAACTTTAAAGAAAAACACTATATATTCAGCAACAAAAATATGAGTTAAACCGCGGATTACATGATAACGTAAGATAGCCAGTTATCCTGTTACCCGTAGCCCGCGTTTTAACTCAAACTATTGCTATTCAACGCATAAGCTAATAGTTAGAGGACTCTGCACGCAATAGTTTAAGTCAAAATCGCTCTTATGCAAGAACCACCCTTGGAGCGTGTTTGACTTATAGTTTTGCCGCAGGTACTATCAGCTCCACCAGCAACTCACTATCTACAATTGTCACACCAGCTTGCGGCAAAACTATGAGTTAAACCGCGGATTACATTATGGCGTAAGATAGCCAGTTATCCTGTTATCGCGTAGCCCGCGTTTTAACTCAAACTATTGCTATTCAACGCATATGCTAATAGTTAGAGGACTCTGCACGCAATAGTTTAAGTCAAAATCGCTCTTATGCAAGAACCACCCTTGGAGCGTGTTTGACTTATAGTTTTGCTGCAGGTACTATCAGCTCCACCAGCAACTCACTATCTACAATTGTCACACCAGCTTGCGGCAAAACTATGAGTTAAACCGTGGATTACAGAATAGCGAAAAATAGCCAAACATCCTGTTATCCCGTAGCCCGCGTTTTAACTATGGAAATTTGCGGCTAAAGTATGTGCTGTTATTTTCAGAAATCTACACCGCAAATTTTTAAGTTAAAATCGCTATATTGCATACTTAGATGGCGAAAGTTTCACTCCACTCACCTGGCAAAAGTTGTGGAATCAAGTAATTTACACCCCAGTTACTTGCTACTGCCTTTTAATCAGGTGACCATCAAGCCTTAATCAAGTCTTAATTATTAAGACTTGATTAAGGGAGGATTAAGAAGTGATTAACGCTGTAAAGCAAGGGCGAAGCAGGCTGTCCAAGAAAAAAAGGAAAAAAAGGATACTTGGGGTGGATACTTTTAAGGGTGACAAGCAAGGAAAAAGGGATCACAGCGAACAACGTCACGGTGATCCCAAGTTTATGGCAAATGGATAGTTTAACTTTATCTATCCACGTGGTTTAAGGGGTTATTGCAATTATCCTTTTACTATTCCTTAGCTGCTTCCATGGGGAGCATAGTTACGCTTAGCTTGTTTTTATCGAAACTCAGGTACTTCCTTGCAGCTTTGGTAAGTTCTTTTTTATTCAGTTTGGCGAGGCATTGGGGATAATCCAGAAACTGATCTATGGCATAGCCCTTGAACACGTTGTTGGACATGTTGCTAACCCAGTAACGGTTCGATTTAATTGATTCTTCATAGGTCTTTTCCATCGTTGTTTTGGCAGTATCGACGTATTTATCTGCATATAGACCGGCTTTGATGCTATCGATAGTGGCAATAGCAGCCGTATTAAGCATTTCAGCCTTTTCGGGATCGCAGGACATCCAGGTTTTCACCTGATACTCTGGAGCAGGATAGCGATCCAAAGTGTTCCAAGCTTGAATAACATACACACCGCCAAGGCTCTCTCGCACGTTCTCGCGCAGTTTTTCATTGGTGATCACCAGCATCGTTCTCAGGGCGAGGGCTTCGGAGGCTTTGCCACTAAATTTACCTACCGTAACATTGGATGTGAAGCTACGTTCATCACCCTGCTTGTAGGTTATGTTCTTCTGCCCGCGGAAACTGCGAATGCCCACAGATCGGAAGAG
>JAVEUB010000033.1:0-15045 GCA_034005785.1 Cloacimonas sp. (SeqCode)
AAGCACCTCAATATCCCCCTGCTTAGCATAGACTTAAGTGCTATGACAGATAGCTATTTTGATACCTATGCACCAGATGCAGTAGCTTTGCGCCGGGGTAACTGGATGGCCAGAATCCGCATGAACGTGCTGTATGACCTTGCCGCAAAGCACAATGCACTGGTTCTGGGAACAGGAAACCGCACCGAGCTGATGGTGGGCTACTGCACTCAATACGGAGATTCTGCTTGTGCCTTCGAACCCATTGGTCACCTTTACAAAACAGAAGTGTGGGCAATGTCCACGGCTCTGGGCTTGCCGGATAAAGTGATCAATAAAACCCCCACAGCAGATTTATGGGAAGGGCAAAGCGATGAAGCCGAACTGGGTATTAGCTACCCTGAGCTGGATGCTATCCTAATGGCTATTAGTGCTAACCAACCCTTGCAAAGCTTTTCCACACAGCATGTTACCAAAGTTAACAAGCTTATTCGTAACTCTGCTTTTAAGCGGATCATGCCCCCAATCTTGGAGCGCACAAAATGCTAAAATTATTCAAAAGCAATCGCTGTAACTCGTGCTACACCGAACGCATGGCACGGGAATGCCCCCGCAATAAAAACAAACTGTGCTGGCAGTGCTGCAATGAACTGCGTGCAGACAGCAAGTGCCCCGATGCTTGCGTTTATGCTCCCAAAAAGGACGAGAACAGCCCCTTCCCCGCTTTCAAAGCGGATTCCCGGGCGGAAGCCACAGATGTTTTGCGGCTCTATATCGATTTATGGGTAGGGCACACCAACGCTCAATTGGAGCAGAAAAGCCCTATTGATTATGCCAAAGAGAATCCCAAAGCTTTGCTGGCATGGCTTTCGGGCTACCAATATCCTCTTCATTTCCCCGTTAGTTATCTGATGCAAAAGCTGGAGTTACCTACCACTTTCTCCGATGCTTACACCGATCCAGAAGCATGTGTGGAAGCCTATATGAACACTTTGATCGCGTTGGATTGGCTATCGCTACGCACGCACAGTATCAACACTTTGGAGCATGATGATCTTAGCCAACGCTACACAGAGCTGCTGCAGGAAATTCCCACTCTGGGCAAGATATCCACCTACAGCCTTATCCATAGCGGTCTGGGGGAAGATGGGATAAGCGCCATCGTGTATCTGGAACTTAATCACAGACAGGATTGGACGCTGCTGCTTAGTAACGCCACCGGCACCTGGAAAGTTCGCCAGAATATATCTGGCAGTCCGCAAGCGTATTTCGTTCAAAATAAGATATATACGCAAATCGCAGAAGCGTTGGGCAAAGCCGACGACGCCGCAGCTTGGGATTTGATAACTGCGAACCTGAAAATATATCCAGATAGCCCCGATCTTTACTATTACCGAGGGATCTACTGGCAACTGGTGAAACAAAACGACTCCGCTGCAGTGGATTTTTTTAATGCAGCCGCCCTTGATAATGCCTGGCCAGAGCCATATTATCATCTGGGTGCATTGGCTTTGACAAAGTCCGATTTTGCCTCTGCTACACAGTGGTTTATCCAGCTAACAAATTTGCAGCCAGACAACCCCAACGCCCAAAACAACCTTGCTGCCTGTTATGCAGGCGCAGGTGATAAAGCTAAAGCCAGAGAGATTTGGCAGAAGCTTGCCACGCAATACCCGGATTTGGAAATCGTGAAACTCAATCTGGAAAAATTAGAAAAGTGACTAAGCAATTCTACTACATGAAGCAAGCCATCCGCTGTGCCGAAAAAGCCCGCGGTAACTGCTCTCCCAATCCCTTTGTAGGCGCTGTAATTGTGAAGGATGAGACCATCATAGCTCGGGGTTGGACGCAAAGCTATGGCAGCGACCATGCCGAAATCCACGCCCTGAAGCAGGCCGGAGCGCAGGCTAATGGCGCCGATATGTATGTTACGCTGGAACCCTGTTCGCACTATGGAAAAACCCCGCCTTGCGCACTTGCCGTCATTGCTGCGGGCATCAAACGCGTCTTTATCGGGATTACCGACCCCAATCCGCTGGTATCCGGCAAGGGCATAAAGCTGCTTACCGAGGCAAGTATAGAGGTGCAAAGTGGGCTTTTTGCAGAAGAGATAACGCGTCAACTGGAGTACTTTCTCTGTTACATCCAGCAGCAGCGCCCCTTCGTAACCCTAAAAACCGCCTTGACTCTGGATGGCAAATACGCTGCCCAGGATGGCTCTTCACGCTGGATCAGCGGAGAGAAAGCCAGGCTTTACACCCACAAATTGCGCAGCCAATACGATGTAATTTTAACCGGCATCAAAACCATCATGAGAGATGATCCGCTACTAACTGCACGCTTACCGGGAAAACCCAAACAACCGCTGCGGGTAGTGCTGGATCCTGCTTTAAAGCTCCCCGTGGATTCCCAGTTCGCCCGCTCTATGCAGGAATTCTCCAGCCTCGTGTTTTGCTCTTGCGGCATTGAAAACAGTGCCAAGTTCTTAAAGCTGAAGGACATGGGGGCTATACTTGTGGGTTTGCCTATTGATAAAGGACATTTTTGTATAAATGATGTATTAGCCCATCTGGCTTCACTAAATAAATACTCTGTGCTGTTAGAAACCGGTAGCGGCCTGGCAGAAGCCTTTCTGCAAGCCCGCTTAGTGGATAAGTGTCTGTTTTTTTACGGAGCAAAGATCTTGGGTGGCAGCCACAGCCCCTTGCCTAACTTGGGGATCGCTAATATCCAGCAGGCGATAAGCTTAACCAACCTGGAGCTAAAGCAACTGGGCGATACTATCCTGCTTAGCGCTTACCCTGTTTGGTGATTCCTCCCTGCTTGCATCCCCCTATTTCAGCTTAACTTGGCCTCACATTGATCTCACTTTTGTGAGAGGAAGGTGAGGCATGATAGAGCTGAAATTGAGCCGGGCAAGCATGAAACTTGCAATTAGCACTCAATATCTGAGATTGGTTTTTTGCCAGAACAGCTTTAAATTGTCTAATACAGAGGTGGAAACACCCAAAAAAGAAAGAATTAACAAAATAGATACAGGAGGAAACCATGAAAGTTATACATTATGATCAGGTGGAACTTGAGCCTGTTTATGCAGAGGGAGCCGAAGGAGCCGAGATTCGTTGGTTAATAGCCCAAAGAGATGGCGCTCCGAACTTTGCCATGAGAATGTTTGAAGTTAGCCCCGGGGGACACACTCCCTTTCATCAGCATGAATGGGAACACGAGCTATATGTTCTTGCTGGAAAAGGCGCATTGGTGCTGGAAAACGGTGAAACGCCCTTTGGCGTAAACGATGTGATGTACGTGGATCCCAATATGATGCACGCCTTCAAAAACACCGGTGAAGAAACGCTGAAGTTTCTGTGTATGATTCCCCACGAACAACCCGTCACCAAGAAAACTCTGAATCCCTTTGCCGACGAAGAAGCAAATAACTGCTAAGGATGAACTAAAAGTGAACGAAAAGAATAAGAAATACCTCTTTGACCTAATGGAAGTAGCCAGTCCCAGTGGCTACGAAGCACCCGCCCAAGCTATCACCAAAGCCTTTTTGCATAGCTGCTGCGATGACATCTCCAGCGATATAAATGGCAACCTGATCGCCTATAAAAAGGGCAGCGGAAATTACAAAGTGATGATCGTAGGTCATGCCGATGAAATTGGCTTTATCATCAGTTTTATTGACGACGACGGCTTCTTATACGTAAAGACCCTGGGTGGTTTCGATGTAAATCTGCTTCCCGGCTTACGAGTAGATATTAAGCACGAAAATAAAGTTGTTCGCGGCATCATAGGCAAAAAGCCCATCCACATGATGCGTGGAGCAGACGATAATGCCAAACTGAAGATAGAAGACCTCTGGATAGATATCGGCGCAAAAGATAAAGCAGAAGCCTTAACACGTGTAAGTATCGGTGATACAATTACATATAGCTCGCATATCGAGCATCTTACCGATGATCTGATCGTTAGTAAAGCCACCGATAACAAGGTTGGTGTGTATGTAGCAGCGGCTGTGATGCAAGAACTGGCTAAGAAGAAGATTAAAGCCAGTTACTACGCTGTGGCATCCGTTGGCGAAGAAACCACCATGAAAGGTGCAAGCACCAGTGCCTATCGCATCCAGCCTGATATTGCCATCGTGGTGGATGTTACCTTTACTTCCGATATCCCCGGTGCCGATAAAAAAGTGTATGGTGAAGTGTCTCTGGCACAGGGGCCTACCCTAACTCTTGGAGCTGCAGTGCACCCCGCTATCAATAGTAAACTGCTGGAACTGGCTAAGAAATGTGCGATTCCCGTGCAAATAGAGATTGCCCCTTCCCGCACAGGTACCGATGCCGATGCCATTCATGCGCTCAGAACCGGAACAGCCACCGCTGTGATCAGTATCCCAAATCGCTATATGCACTCCCCCAATGAAGTTATCTCGCTGTCTGATCTCGATAAAGCAGTGCAATTGCTGGTAGAGTTCGTGAAAAGCGTGGATGATAAACTGGTGCTGGAGAGATAAGGTTTTAGGTAGGTTAAACGGGAATTCCTGCGTCTTTGCAGGATAGGCTGGTTAGCGTTTTCGTTTCCCTTGGTTTGGAAAGCTTTATTGAAGATGATGGTATGGCTAAGCTCGCAGTGCAAGCTCCGACGAGGACGTCGGATCACCTTGCCAGCGAGGACGCAGGCATTCCAAACCCAGGCATTCCGAACGCAGGCATTCTAAACGCAGGCATTCTAAACGCAGGAATGACAGGAAAAAATGGGGGAATGCCAGCTCTGGCATCTCTTGGACAAAAAACTGGGCTTACCCATAAGGCAAGCCCAGTTTGATTTCATCATTATGTACCGAAGAGCTATTCCTTTACTTTCACTTCCACACGCCGGTTCTGTTTGCGTTCGTTAGAAGTTTCGTTTCCGTTCAGAGGTTGGGATTCTCCATAGCCCTTTGAACTAAGGCTGCTTTCAGCGATGCCCTTGGAAACAAGATATTCCAGCACAGATTTGGCTCGGTTCTCAGAAAGCTCAAGATTGTATTCGTCCGTACCAATGTTACAGGTGTGCCCCGAGATTTCTATTTTTAGCTCTGGATTGGAAAGCATTGTAACTACAATTTCATCTACTATGGCAAGGGATTCTTTCTTAATGGTAGCCTTGTCAAAATCGAACAGGATATTCTGGAAGACAAATACTTTCTTCACTTCCAGCTTTACTAAAGTAAGGTTAAACAATACAGCGCTACCATCTTGAGGAATAGTGATGTCTTTTGCTTGCAGCATGTAACCTTCCTTATTCACCACTACGTGATAGCTCTCAGCCATAGGTAGGGTAATGCTGAACAGACCATTGCTATCTGTGGTAGCCACTTCCTTAAAGGTTTTTCCGTCTATCGTAGCGATAAACTCTAAATCAGCTACAAGAGGTGCATTGTTTTCATCGGCAATTCTACCAAATATTGGAAAGAATTCTGGCGCTACCACTACAGGTACCTCGGGGACTGTCTCTACCTCTGTGGGCGCTACTATTTCGCCTGTGTCTGTAACTACAGCCACAACTTCACCTGTGGGGCTAAGTATGATATCACCATCTGCACCAACTGTAACAACTGTCTTTTCTCCAGTTGCGGGGTCAGTTAAGATGTAGGAGGCAGGAATTGTGAAGGTTAAGTTTAGGGCATACATTTTTTCGAAACCATCAGCCTTGCGATCGGAACTAACCTGCGCTTCATTACTGTTTTCCACACGGAAGAAATGCCTGTCGTTACGAATTGTGTTTACCGGAATACCCAGGTTATCAGGATCGCTCCAGTTTTGCCAACCCTTGCCAACCCGTACTGCTCTAAAAACGTCATATCCACCAAAGCCAGGATGAGAGTTGGAAGAGAAAAATAAAGTTCTGCCATCAGCATCCAGGAAAGGAGTTTGTTCACTTCCGGGGGTATTGATTTGTGGGCCCAGGTTTATCGGTTCTCCCCACACACCATCTTCTTTTACACTAAGGTAGATATCAAACTCTCCGTAGCCACCATCTCGGGAAGAAGAGAAAAACATCAGAGAATCGCGCCAAACCATGGGGTGAGCTTCCACTTGGATAGAGTTAACTGCATCAATGGCAATAGGTTCTTGCCATGTGCCAGCGAAGGTAGAGTAAAAAATATCTCCATCTACCTGATTCCGTTTGTAGTTGCCAAAAATGTAGGCTGTATTTCCATCTGTGGAAAATGAGCCGATTGCTTCGTTTTTGTCTGTATTCAGCTCATCCACAGGATAGGGACGTCCCCAGCCCGTAGCCAGCTTTTCAGCTCGCCAGATATTTTCCTTATCAAAACGAGTAGGCGCCAGGGATGTAAACCAGAGGTACTTGCCATCCTGGCTTAAGAGCGAGCCGTAATCGGAATTACGGCTGTTTAGATAGGAAGGCATCCCTCTCCAGCTAATGCGATCGAAGATGCTGTCCTGACGGTTAAGAATCCGGATGTAATCCAAGGTTTCTTGCTTGTTTTGAGGATCATCAGTTTTGAGGTATTTATCGAACCAGCCCAAAGCCTGGCTGGTATCGGACACAGCTATATTCAGCTTCCCCAGCCAGAACAAGTATTCAGGCCGGCTTCCGTCCGCTGCTGCATTTGCTGCAAGGAAATCCCTAATAGCAGCACGGTAATCACCACGCTGATAATATTCCATACCGCTGATAGCATAGCGTTCACCTTGCAATCCAAGGACTGCAAAGATCGCTGTGCTAATAAGCAGTAACAGGGTTATAAGTATAGTAATTCGTGTGTTACGCATCATCATCTCCTTCCTCAGAATCTGAGAATAAGGGAAATGATATGGTCGTCATTAAAGATATCATTGTTGCCAAGACGATAAACATAATCCAACTGGATATTGCGGAACTTCATGCCTGCACCTGCTGAGAAACGGCTTTCGGTATCGAAACCAACTCGCACACCCGTTTGGAAGTTCGAGAAGATATCTGCCCAGGTGTTTTTTTCTTGAACGTTGATAACTGAAAGCTGAGAGTCCGCTTCGGGATCTCGCCCGATAGATGTCCAATACTCTCCACCAAAGGCAATTCCTGGGCTTTCCGCTTGCTCCCAAACCAAATCTGCGGCAAGAGTTACGCCAATAAATGGATAGGCTGTAACGCCTGCTTGGATTTGATAGGGTATTCTATCATCGGCAACCTTGCCATAAAGGTCGCGAATCATGATACCGGATTCTATATACTGATTGATATCATATCTAGCACCCAGATCAAGCCCAAAGCCAGATTTCATTTCGCCATTGATAGAAGAAAGATACAGCTTTGGAGTAAAGCCATAGCTCATCTTTTTATAGGAATTGGCATAGCTAATGGCAATATTGTGCTCTGAATCACTAAAGCTACCTGTGGCATTGCCGCTGGCATCTGCTTCTGTGATATCATCAACCGAAGCATTAATCCAATTCACAGCTAATACCCCAAAACCAAAGCGTTTGCCTATTGCAGCATACTGATACTTGCGATCTAAGCCCATGTTCATGTTATACATTGAAGAGAACTCGATATCTTTCATGTTGGTTAAACCCGCTGGATTCCAGTAAGCAGCAGTTATATCATTAGCAGTAGCTGCTCCGGCTTCACCCATGGCAATAATCCGCGCGCCTATACCCATACGGATATAGGCGGCGGCTGAATTATTAATCTCTTCGGCTAATAGCGGAAGCACAAGCATCATTAGCAAACCAATAATGTAGAACCTGACCATGCGGGAAGGTGTGTTTTTTATCGTGGTTTTCATCATAGCCTCCTTATTTAACCGCAATTTTGATTATTTTTTCTTGTTTGGTGGTGTTATCACTAACCACCACTCTGGCGAAGTATGTACCTCGCGCTACCTTGGTACCAGAAGAATTCTTCAGATCCCATACAACCTGAACCAAGTTAGTTGTTGTACTTGGAACAGAAAGAGTTTTAACTTTCTTACCGGCGTAATCATAGATTTCCACCGCTAACTGTACATTGTCATTCCGGCTAAGCACCACCTTGATTGTAGTGCTTGTAATTGCAGGGTTAGGATAAGCAAGGGACGTCTCGCTAATCAACAGGTTTGGCGAAATTAGCTGGCCATCGCTCACGTTACTCGGCGGGCTTTCCACACCATCGTATATTGCTGTAACCACATATTGGTAAACAACGTTGTTTTCTATGGCATAATCGTCATAATAGTAGTTTGTGCCCACCATGGTATTTACAGGTGCTGAATTCAAATGTGTACTTGGGAATGCTAAATCCGTTACCTTTTTGCGATACACATTGAATCCTTCTAACACACGGGTAACAACAGGCATATTCCAGAGGATTCGAATATGTGTGCCATGGCTTTCAGTCCACACATTGATCGGTGATAAGAGGAGTGTGTAGTTCGCGGTATTCTGCGCACTATCAACCCAATCTTCTTTGTATGCTTTGGCTTTTACTATCCAGTGCTGAGACGTACCTGCAATACTAAGAGAATCTGCATAAACTTCAGAGTCTGATGTTACCTCACTGCCGTCCAAGGTATAACGAATCATTGCTCCTGGTGTGGCACAACTGATCCCAAGCTGGAAGGCTACTCCGTAGTTTACGTTGTCGGGATGGCTGAACACAGGGGTAGCAACCGTTCCAGTGATGTTATAGATAGCGGTAGTAACCTCACTTTCTATCCATCCAGCGGCAAAGCCTTTTATGCTAATCTCGGTAATGGTAGCCATAGGCAGCACTATAGGATTCACATAAGCTGGTGAATTAACAGTGGGATCCGTTCCATCCAGGGTGTAGCGAATTGTTACACCTTCAGTAGGCAACTGCGCAGCGGCAATAGTAATGCTCTGCTGAGTAGTATAGGTGCCGGGGATTGGATCAAAGGAACTTGCGTTCAGCACCACCTGACCTGTAATTGTGTACGTTGCGCTGATGATGTCACTATCTATCCAGTTAGGTATAAATGCTCTTGCTTTGATGGTTGTTTGAGAGTTTAAGGGCATATTGATAACTAAACCAGTGGGATAGATATCAGATGCTTCTGTAGGCTCACTGCCATCGGTAGTGTAACGAATTGTTGCCACAGCAGGATCTACAGTAGCAGTTATCTGCACATCCTGAGCCGTAGTGTAGGTGCCGGTCTCCAGATTGAACAGGATACCACTGAAGCTAACCTTACCGGTAATATTGTAAACAGCGAGATAGGTCTCACTGGGAGTCCAATCTGTTTTGTAAGCTTTAGCTTTTATCGTGGTGATAGAGTTCAATCCCAAAGGAATTGGCTGTGTGTAAACAGGCGAAGTTTCACTTGGCTCATCACCATTGGTGGTGTAATGTATCACCGTTCCCAAGGTATTGGTAGTGGTAGAAATCACTACATTCTGTGCCGAGGTGTAGATTATCAGAGGATCAGGTGTAAACACCGTAGTAGTTATATGCACCTGGCCAGTGAAGGTATAATTGGCACTAAGTACAGGGCTGGGCAACCAATCAGTTTTAAACCCTCTTAGTTTCAGATTTAGATTTGAATCCAAGGGAGGCTCTAATGTGCTGAATATTGGAGAGGTTTCCACAGGTTCGCTGCCATCGGTGGTATATCTCAAATCGGCATCACCTGGTACTAACGAACCAGTGGAACTGATTGTCTGAGCAGTTTGGTAAACTCCTGCATCTGGGGTAAGGCTGATTCCAGCGATACTAACCTGACCAGTAATGGTGTATATAGCAGTATAGGTAGGGCTGGATATCCAATCCGTCTTGAAGGACTTAATCTTCAGCGTTGTAGTGCTGTTGATCACTATTGGCGTAGCAGGATTGTATGCTGCCGAGGTTAGCGTTGGTTCGCTTCCATTTGTGGTGTAGCGAATTGTTGCACCCGTAGCAGTTGTTATCGTGCCGAAGATTATGCTATTCCCCAAGCTTACGTTTTGCGCGGCGTAGTATAAGCCACTGCCAGGCGTAAATTGCGGAGCTGCAATATCCAAAGCACCAGTTAGCACATATTGTGCACTCATTATTGCGCTTGGTGTCCAGTTTGCCAGGAATCCACGCACCTTAAGGGTGGTTGTGGTATTCATCGGTAACTGGATCGGCGTAGCAACATTATAAGCAGGAGAGCTTTCACTGGGATCAGTTCCATTCAAGGTGTATCTCAAGGTTGCTCCCACTGGCACGGTAACTTCATTCAGCGAAACTGAAGTAGCATTGCTGTAAGTTCCCGTTGGCGGAGTAAACATCGGTGTGTTTAGCACCACCTGCCCGGTGAAGAGATAACTCATGTGGACAACAGAACTGGGCAGCCAGTTTGGCTTGAAGCCCCTTACTTTTAAATCCAAGGTGGAGTTTAAGGGAGGCGTTAAGGAAGTAAACAACGGAGATATCTCTGTGGGATCACTTCCATTGGTGGTGTATCTTAATACTGCATCGCTCGGGACTAACGAACCATTCGAGGTGATTATCTGGGCAGTTTGATATGTTCCCGAAGCAGGCAATACAGTTACACCAGCGATACTAACCTGACCGGTGATAGTGTATATAGCGCTATAGGTGGGGCTGGATGTCCAGCCTGTTTTAAACGCTTTTACTTTAATTTCTGTTACTGTGTTCAAGCCCAGAGCAATGGCTTGGCTATACTCTGGCGAGGTTTCACCAGGTTCGTTGCCATTGGTTGTATAGCGAATTACCGCTCCCAGGGTATTGGTTGTGGTAGAGATAGTTACGTTCTGAGCTGATGTGTAGATAACGGCTGGATCAGGTGTAAATACCGTTCCGGTAATTTGAACCTGACCAGTTACATTGTAAACACCCGTAGATATTGCGCTCGGTAGCCATCCAGTTTTAAAGGCTCTGGCACGGATGGTTATGGATTGGTTTGCCGCCACTTGTATGGGCACTGTATATTCATCGGATGTTTCATTGGGATCGCTGCCATCTATGGTATAGCGAATTGTGGCATTTAAGGGCATAGTAGCTGTGTTTATACTAATCGCAATAGGTGTGGTGTACATATCTGGGCTGGGGCTGAATACTGGATCGGTCATCACCACTTGCCCTGTGATGTTATACACCGCAGTTTCAGTAATAGAAGGCGTCCAATCTTCCAGGAAAGCCTTCACTTTTACCATTGTAACACTACCTAAGGGAATAACAATAGGATTGTCGTTACTAAATATTGGGGATGTAACTTGCGGATCACTTCCATCGATAGTATAGCGGCGAATTGCGTTAGAAGGAGTTGTTCCACTGATTACAACAGCTTGAGCACTGGTATATGCTCCTGCAGCAGGGGTAAATATTGGGATATTGAAGGTAACTTGGCCAGTTATTGTATAAGTTGCCGTGCTTGTTTCACTGGGTATCCAGCCAGTCAAGAAACCTTTCACACGCAGTACAGCACTGCCATTAACTGCTATACCTGCAAGTGCATTATATGCTGGAGACAGCTCATTAGGCTCTTCCCCATTTAAGGTGTAACGCATTAAGGCTCCTGCCGGCGTAGTGTTCTCTAAGAGATGAACTACCTGTGGCGTTTGGTATGTACCACTTGGAGGATCAAACATATTAGCAGCAAGGACTACTTGCCCGGTAACTGTATAAACCGCAGTATAAACGACGCTGGGAGTCCAATCTGCCTGGAATGCTCTAACTTTTACGGTAGTGGTTGTTGCCATGGGTAACACAATAGAGCCGGGGCTATAAACATTGGATGTGGGACTGGGGTCAGAGCCATCTGTGGTGAATCTGATTGTGGCACCTGCTGGATTGGTGGTTCCCAGAACTATGGAAGGAGCAGCAGTGAAAGAGCCAGGCATTGGGCTGAACACTTGCTCGTTTATTACCACTTGTCCGGTAACCGTGTAGGTATGTGCCACCAGCTGAGATTCCACCCATCCGCTACGGAAGGCTTTGGCAGTGATAGTTAAACCGCTTGTGTTTAAGGGCACTGGGATAGCCGCTGTGTATTGCGGTGAACTTGTGTTATTAGGTACGCTGCCATCTGTGGTATAGCGAATCGTAGCACCTTCGGTAAGCGTATTAAGCAATACATATTGTGCGCTTTGGTATGTACCGCCGATGGGGTTGAAGCTCACATTTGCCACAGTTCCCGTAACAACATAGTTTGCCGAGATAATTGCAGACGGCACCCAACTCTCACGGTAGGCAATGGCTTTGATAAACATATTGGTATTATACGGAATATTGATCGCTCCCGTGTAGCGAGTTGATGACAAGGAAGGATCATCGCCATTCGTGGTATAATAAATAACAGCATTAGGTGTAGTGGTGCTAATAGTTACGTTTAGCGGGGTAGTAGAGTTTGTTGTCCCAGGGTTAAACACTGGGTTTGCCACTACAGGCGTTGTAGTTCCTATGGCATAAGTTCCAGACGTCACAGGGGAAGAGAGATAACCAGTTTTGAACGCATAAGCTCGTAGGGTCATATTCTCATTCACAGCTATGGGTGCTGTATATACCACACCAACAGTTTCTGAGGGAGTATCGCCATTAGTGGTATATTTTATAGTGGCACCACTTGTGGCGCTGCTAAGAGTAACCAGGCGAACTGAATCGTAGGTTCCGGCTGGGGGATTGAAGGCGGGAGTAGTGGTGCTAAAGATATAGTCTCTCGTTAGCTCCGCAAACGCCCAGGTATCAAGGCTGGCCTTCACTCTCAAGGTTCTGATGCCGTCGTTGGTGATTCCACCATTCAGGTTTATCCCTCCGGTGTATGGTATTGAAGGGACACTGCCATCAATACTGTAAACAACATTTGCATTAGCAGGATTAAGGTTAATCACACTAACCGATTGAGCATTATTATAAGTTCCAGCAGCAGGACTAACACTAAAGGATATCGCACGTATATTATAGATGGCTGTGCCAGCTGCACTATCTGTCCAGCCTTGGCGGTATGCCCTGGCTTTGATAACCGTGTTTTGATCAATATAGATGCCAGCGCTGCTATACAGGGCAGAGTTAATATCTGGATTACTGCCATTGGTGGTATAGCGGAAATATACTCCAGCAGTTGCGCAGGAAAGGAATACTGTCTGCGGAGTTGCGTATGTTCCCGCTGGAGGCGTGAACGCTACATCAGCTATCTGTCCGGTAATCGTATATTCTGAAGTTGCAACTGGGCTGGGGAAATAGCTTCCATCAGCCATATATGCTATCGCCCGAATCATGTTGTAGCTGTCCAAGGACAACGGAATGGGGGTAGCACCATTATATACTATGCCAGAGGTCGCAGAGGGAATAGTTCCATCCAAGGTGTAACGAATGCTCGCTCCAGGAGTGGCGGAACTGATGCTAACCGTTCTTGCCGTTTCGTAAGTGCCGGCAATAGGATTGAACACTGGGCTTACCACGGTAGCCATAGGTATTCCACCGATACCATAGATGCCCGTGATTATCGGAGATGGATAGTAGCCTGCTTTCACTGCATAAGCTTTGAAAGTGGTGTTACTATTTATGGTAATGGGGGTGCCGTAAACAGGAGACAAGTTATTCGGATCACCAGCATTCATCGTGTAATAAATGGTGGATCCACTTGTTCCGCTGATTATAGACACAGCCGTGGGATTAGGATAATAACCGGGGAATGGTGTGTAAGCCGGTATCTGGGCATTAAAGATGTAGATATTATTGGCAGATACTGCGTTAGCCCATCCATCAGCAATGGCAACTACATTTAGATTAGCATTACCATCAATCACGAAAGCCCCTGTATATAGGAAGCGGTTAGGATTGGCTGGATCAGCAGGATCACTGCCATCCAAGGTGTACCATACTTGGGCAGTGGCGGGAATTGGAGCAGCAATCGTAACGCTCTGCGCATTGCTAAATGTGCCCGGAGCAGGAACAAGCATTGGCTGATTGAAACTGACACTGTTTGTTATGGTGTATGTTGCAGTTCCAATATCACTTGCTGTCCAGTTTTCTTTGAATGCCTGGGAACTAATAGTCATCGTGCTATTTACGGGGACTGTGATAGGATTGGTGTATAGAGCCATAGCCCCACCATTGATGCCGTACATAATATAGGCACCAGCAGTTGCAGTGGACAGCGCTACTTGTTGGGCACTTGTATATGGGCCGCCAACGGGATTAAAGGTAACGGCGGTAACCTTGTTTGTAACTACATAAGTAGCAGTGGCTACCTGGCTGGTAATAAGCCCTGCCTTGTAAGCTATCGCCTTTATGGTAAGAGTGCTACTTAAGGGGATATTGATATCTGCCGTAAAGGGCGTACTGGCTGAGCTTGGTTCTGAACCATCAATCGTGAAGTAAATAGTGGCTCCAGGAGTGGCACAATTAATGCGGACATTCTGAGCAGTGGAATATGTGCCAGCGGGAGGTGCAAACGTAGGCAAAGCCACCAACTGATTTGTGCCAATCACATAAGTTGCAGAAGCAAGCGAAGAGGGTAGATAGTCTCCTTTGTAAGCACGGGCTTTCACTGTAACACTACTGCTTATCAACAAAGGAGTTACATAGGTAGGAGAGGCAAGTATCGGATCGCTCCCATCGGTGGTATAATGAATTACCCCACCAACTGTGGTTGTAGTAAGCACCAGGCTCTGAGCGTCAGGATATAGACCTGAACCAACACTAAACTGAGGCGTTGCAGCTTGGAAGGAGTAGCTGCCTGTGATATAGGATGGCAGCCATCCGGTTTTAAGAGCTACGGCACGAATGGTGAGTGCCTGGTCCACAGGTATCGGAGCACCGTAAAGGGTGCCATTCGTAGCGCTGGGAGTGCTGCCGTTCGTGGTGTAATAGATCTGGGCGTCTGCAGGGATGGGAACACCAATATGCACATTGATCGCATTGGAGAAGGTACCTGGGGGAGGTGTCAGTTCCGGCTGGTCAAAAGCCGTAGTGCCGGTGATGTTATAGGTACCCAGAGCGATAGGGCTGGGAGTCCAGCTTGCTTTGAAACCGCGAGCACGGATTGTCATCACGCTATTGAGCGGGACAACTATTCCGGCTGTATAGGGGGTTGAAGATATGGTAGGCTCGCTGCTATCAGTTGTATAATAGATAGATGCGCCTTCGGTAGGT
>JAVEUB010000294.1:0-3569 GCA_034005785.1 Cloacimonas sp. (SeqCode)
CTACGATATCCCGAACGTACCGGCTCAGGCTTTGCGTAATTTGGATAAAACAGGTATCATCCGGGTAGGTAGTGTGATTCATGCTGGTGATGTGATTGTTGGTAAAGTAACCCCCAAGAGCATCGAGATAGATCCCTCTCCGGAAGAAAACCTGATGCGTGCGCTGTTTGGCGATCGTGCAGGTGATTTCACCAATAGCTCCTTGAAGGCTAAACCTGGTATGGAAGGGGTTGTGATCGACGTGAAAGTGTTCTCCCGCTTGGAAGAAGGCAGCGATCTGGAAGATGAAAACGATAACAAGATAACCATCCTGAAAAATGACCTTAACCTGCGCCGCAAGAAAGTGGAAGAATTCAAAGAAGAAAAGCTCTCTGCCATTCTAATTGGCCAGGTTGCCAAAACTATCTGGGACGAAAAAACCAATGCACATTTCATCGCTCCAGGCAAAAAGATCAATAAAGAAGACATCAAAAGGATCAACTTCAAGAAGCTTGATCTGGATGTGGAACTGGTGGAAAACCAGGAAATTAACGATCATATCTACTCGCAGATTGCCCTGAAGATTAAACAATCGTTGGAGCAAAGCGACAATGTATATAAGAAATCCCGCGAAAGAATCAAACACGGGGACGAGCTTCAATACGGTGTACGCAAGATGGTGAAAGTATATGTAGCCAAAAAGCGAAAAATCGAAGTGGGTGACAAAATGGCAGGACGCCATGGCAACAAAGGCGTTATCTCCATTGTTGCTCCCATTGCTGATATGCCGTTCTTGGAAGATGGAACTCCTGTGGACATCGTGCTAAACCCGCTGGGTGTGCCTTCCCGTATGAATATCGGGCAGATCATGGAAACCCATCTGGGGATGGCAGCCCGCACTTTGGGCTTCGAAGTGGAAACGCCCATATTTGACGGAGCTACCAACGAAGATATTCGTGGCGAACTGAAGAACGCAGGCTTGGCTGAAGATGGTAAAAACACACTTTATGACGGTAAATCTGGCGAACCTTTCAAAGAAAGAGTTACCGTGGGTGTGATCTATATGATGAAGCTGAACCATCTGGTAGCCGATAAAATGCATGCCCGTTCCACGGGTCCTTACTCCCTAATAACTCAACAACCTTTGGGTGGTAAAGCCCAGCATGGTGGCCAACGTTTGGGGGAAATGGAAGTATGGGCATTGGAAGCCTACGGCGCAGCGCATCTGCTGGAAGAAATGCTTACCATCAAAAGTGATGATGTGGATGGCCGCAACAACGCCTTCAAAGCCATTACCCGCGGGGAGAATCCGCCCCCTCCAGGCGTGCCGGAATCCTTTAATGTGCTCACCAGTGAGCTTAAATCTCTGGGCTTTGATATAGAGTTTATCAAAGACGATGAGAACCGATAAGAGGAGACAATCGTGTTAAAAGATAGCAGACGAGAAATACGACCCAACGAATACGATGCAGTCCGCATCAAGATTGCCTCTCCGGATACTATAGTGAACGAATGGTCTCACGGCGAGGTAACCAAGCCGGATACCCTTAATTACCGCACGCTTAAACCCGAAAAAGATGGCCTTTTTTGCGAACGCATCTTTGGCCCCGAGCGGGATTATGAATGCGCTTGCGGTAAATATAAAAAGAAAAGATTCCAGAACACCGTTTGCGATCGCTGTAATGTGCTGGTAACCACATCCAGAGTGCGTAGAACCCGCATGGGTCATATTGACCTGGCAGTGCCGATTGCGCATATCTGGTTTGTAAAAAGCGCACCCAGCAAGATCGGAACTATTTTGGATATGACGGTTAAAGATCTTGAGCGTGTACTATATTACGAATCATACATCGTTATTGATCCGGGTGACAGCCCCTACGAAAAGATGGAACTGCTGGAAGTGGATGAATATTATGAGATTAAGGACAAGGTTGGGGATAATTTCATTGCCCTGATGGGTGCTGAAGCGGTTAAAGAACTATTAGCCCGAATCAATCTGAAAAACGATGCTCTGGATTTGCGTACCCGTCTTAAATTTGAAGAATCGGCCTTGCGTAAGCAAAAGCTGATTAATAAACTGAAGATTGTGGATGCCTTCATAAAAAGCGGCAACAAACCTGAATACATGATCATGGAAGCTTTGCCTGTGCTGCCTCCTACCCTTAGGCCGTTAGTTCCTTTGGAAGGTGGACGCTTTGCCACAGCCGATTTTAATGATCTCTACCGCAGAGTTATCACGCGGAACAACCGCTTAAAAGGTTTACTGGAAATCCGCGCCCCCGAAGTTATTCTGCGCAACGAAAAGCGGATGCTGCAGGAAGCTGTGGATGCGCTTATCGATAACAGCCGCAAGGCACGTCCGGTGCGAGGCCGGGGAAATCGCCCCCTAAAATCCCTTACCGATCAGTTAAAGGGAAAACAGGGACGTTTCCGGCAGAATCTCTTGGGTAAACGTGTGGACTATTCGGGACGTTCAGTTATCACTGTTGGCCCGGAACTGAAACTTTACCAATGCGGTCTTCCCAAAGACATGGCGGTAGAGTTGTTCAAGCCCTATTTGATTGAAAAGCTACAGAAAATGGGTGAAGTAGATAAGGTAAAAAACGCCAAGAAACTTATCGAAAAGAAACAGCCGGAAATCTGGTCGATCCTGGAAGAAGTGATTAAAGATTATCCTGTGCTGCTAAACCGTGCACCCACGCTTCACCGTTTGGGTATTCAGGCTTTCATGCCGGTACTCACGGATAATAAAGCTATTCAGTTGCATCCCATGGTTTGCGTTCCTTTTAATGCTGATTTTGACGGTGACCAAATGGGCGTTTATGTGCCTCTATCACTGGAAGCCCAGATTGAAGCCCGGGTGCTGATGCTATCCACTCGTAACCTGTTATTGCCTGCCAATGGGCGTTTAGCCATGGCTGCTAACCAGGACATCGTGCTGGGTTGTTATTATCTTACCATGGAAGAAGGTTCACCCCCCACAGATTACACCAAATTGCGCCATTTCTATGGCTCTAATGATGTAATTGCCGCCTACGAATCTGAAGAAATGTTCTGCAGCGTGAAGGGTGAGCAGGTTATCCAGCGTACATTAGATCTGCATACTTGGATAAGGCTAAAACATGATTCCGAATATATCATCACTACGGTGGGACGCGTTCTGTTTAACCAGATTATTCCGCCAGAAGTTGGTTACCAAAACATTACATACGATAAGGGTAAGCTAAACGACCTTGCCATGCTGTGTTTCGATGCAGTGGGTCAATGGCGTACGGCTGTGATCTTGGACGAATTGAAAGCCCTTGGTTTCCGCTATGCCACCCGCGCTGGAGTAACATTCAGTTTTGGTGATATCGTAGTGCCCAAACGTAAGGGCGAAATCATCGCTCAATCCGAAGAAGATGTAAAGAAAATTAATGACCTGCACCAAAAGGGTGGCATCACCGAAAACGAGCGCTTTGGTCGCGTGGTGGAACAATGGAAGAAAACCACCGTCAGCGTTACGGACGAAATGATGGAAGAGCTATCGCAAACACGTAGCGGCTTGAACTCCATCTATATGATGTATAAATCTGGTGCTCGTGGAAGTA
>JAVEUB010000295.1:0-3565 GCA_034005785.1 Cloacimonas sp. (SeqCode)
ACGACGCTCTTCCGATCTATAGAAGCCTGATCCAAGGTCTTTGTAAAGGCTTAAGCCGTTTCTACCGCTTGTTTGATGGCATCCACAACGGGCACACCAACAGCTATATTACCTATTTGCTATTGGCTTTACTGGCAATGTTGTTCTGGGTTTTGGGAGTGCCTAAATGATTATCAGCCTTATCTTTATTCTGATTCTACCGCTGCTATTCGTGGGGCTTATTGCCAAAACCAAAGCCGTTTGGGCAGGCCGCAAAGGCGCTTCCATCCTGCAACCATTCTACACCTTTGCCAAGCTGCCGCAAAAACACGAAATCCACAGCAAGAGCAGCGGTTTGATCTTCAAAATTGCACCAGTTATGGCTTTAGCTGCCACCTTTAGCGCCGCCCTGTTTGTCCCTTTCGGTGCGGGAGCGGCTATTCTGAGCTTTCGTGGCGATTTCTTTCTGTTTATGTCCCTGCTTGCTTTGGGCAAAGCAGTAATGGTGCTGGCTGCCATGGATGTAGGCAGCAGTTTTGAAGGCATGGGTGCCTCGAGAGAGATTTCGTTCACAGCCTTTCTGGAGCCTGCTTTTTTACTGATCATCGGCTCGTTAACCTATGCCGGAGGCTTTGCTTCGATAGGCCAGCTATTTGCACGCCACACGGTGAATATTTACAACGAATGGTCGGTTATTATTGCCGTGCTTACCGCCTTGGCGCTGTTTATTATGATGCTGGTGGAAGGCTCTCGAGTGCCGTTTGATGATCCTGCCACGCATCTGGAACTAACTATGATTCATGAAGTTATGGTGCTGGATACGTCCGGGATAAACTTAGCGCTGGTGCATTACACGGCTGCGCTAAAAGTGCAAATCTACGCCTCCTTGATCAGCTATTTCCTGATTCCCGAAGGTATGGGGAGCACCATCATAACGCTGGTTTATCTGCTGTCCTGCTTGGCTTTGGCTGTGCTTACAGGCTTGGCGGAAAGCCTGATGCCGCGCTATCGCATCAGCCGCAATCTGGAACTGGTGATTATTCCCTTATCCATTGCGCTCTTGGTTCTGGCAGCTTTAATTGTGCACAATCTGGGAGGTATATAGTGTCCGATATCCTATTGGTAGTATTTGGCTTAAGCCTGTTGTTTGCCTCCATCACCAATATGCTCTCCAGCATTGTGCGCATCCTGATAGTGCAAGGCTTAATCCTGTTCATGCTCACCATCCTCAAAACCAACGAGATAAACATGTGGGAGTTTGCCTTCATAGCGCTGGAAACGATTGTCTTCAAAGCAGTTCTGATCCCATGGTTCATCCTGGACACCATCCAAAAGAATGGGATCAAGCGAGAAGTAGAGCCTTCGGTATCCAATTTCTTCTCGTTGGGATCCATGACAGCAATCTTTGCGTTTGCTTTTTTTATCGCCTTGTGGAGCGGAAAGAGCAGCCCCAACCTCTATCCTCTGCATTTTGGCATCGCTTTTGCCGCCATTCTGAAGGGCTTATTCATCATCATTGCCAATAAAAAGCTAATTACGCATCTGATGGGGTATTTGATCATGGAGAATGGTATCTTCTTGTTTTCCCTGGCTTTAGGCAGTGATATGCCGCATGTGGTAAGCCTTGGTGTGTCGCTGGACATCATGCTGTCTATCCTGATTGCGGTGCTGTTCATCAATAGAATCCAGAACAGCTTCGAGGATGTGGATAGTGACGAACTCTCCACCCTGAAGGATTAACGCATGATTTATCTGTATATTTGGCTCTTCCCTGTTCTGGCCGGAATACTGGCATGGGCACTGAAAAACACAAAACTAAACGCTCTGCTCGTATTCCTGCATAGCATGCTGCATTTAGTTGTGGCGCTTGCTTTTATTTTGCCAGATAACGCTTTTGTTGCTGCTTTGGGGCTTGATACCCTGAATGTGTGGTTTTTTCTGATCTCAGCGATCCTCTATTTTGCCGTGGGGCTGTATTCGCTACAATCAAATACTAAGCTAACAACCCGCCAGAGCAGCATTTATGCCATCTGTATGATGGCTTTCGTAGCCTCTATGGATGGGGCTAATCTTAGCCGCGATTTAGGGCTGATTTGGGTATTTGTGGAAAGCACCACCCTTGCCAGTGCCATGCTTATCAGTTTCGAGCACCATAAACAATCTCTGGAAGCAGCCTGGAAATATCTATTTATCTGCTCCATCGGCATCGCTTTAGCTTTTGTGGGAATTTTGCTGCTGCTAATAGCCCAAACCTCTACGCCGAGCTTGATGATAGACAAGATTATGACCATGAGTTCGCATATTTCTCCGTTTTGGCTAAAAATCTCGTTCGTTTTCATGCTAATCGGTTTTGGCACCAAAGTCGGCTTGGCACCGCTGCATTTTTGGTTGCCCGATGCCCATTCCGAAGCTCCGGCTGCAGTTTCTGCCCTGTTATCAGGGGCTTTGCTAAATACTGCTTTACTGCCTCTTATCCGCATGTTGGGGATAATGAGGGTGAACAACCTGGGTTATCTGGCCTCGCAACTCTTCATGGTGATGGGCTTGCTTTCCATGTTTGTGGCAGCGGTTTTTATCCTGAAGATCAAGAACTACAAAAGGATGCTGGCATATTCCTCCATCGAAAATATGGGCATCATCCTGATCGCCTTTGCCTTGGGTGATCTGGCTGGAAAAGCAGGACTGATGCACGTAATGGGACATTCACTAATCAAGGCAGCATTCTTTTTAACAGCCGGTAACGTGTATAATCTCTTCGGGCAGAAGGATTACGATAAATGCACAGGCTTGCTTGCCCTAAATCCAATAAGCGGCTGGCTGTGGCTACTCTGTTTTATGGCAATCATTGGCATGCCTCCATCACCACTGTTTATCAGCGAGTTTTACATTGCTTTTGCCCTTTTGGGCAGCGGCAATATCTTTGTTTTAGTACTCTATTTTATCTTACTTGCCACTATTGCCTATGGTTTGGGGCGCACAGCTTTAGCTATCACAATGGGAACATCGGACACCAAAGTAAAGCTGTCTGCCCGCCAATATTTACCTCAGATAGCATTGCTGCTATGTGCTGTGATGGTGCCGCTAATTACGCAGTACTTAAGTTGAGAATTGTGGTAGTGCCACGTGTCGTGTCAAGCTCACGATGTTCAGGCATTCCCCCATTTTTTCCTGTCATTCCTGCGGAGAGGCTTGTGCGAAAACGTTTTGTCATTCCTGCGGAGAAGCTTGTGTGAAAACGTTTTGTCATTCCTGCGGAGAAGCTTGTGCGAAAACTCTTGTCATACCCGCGGAGGCGGGTATCCAGCCCATTTATAAGTTCTGTAAGAACGGCAGATATATGTCTATACTGCAATGCTTTATTTGTGACATCCCTAATGGGATTCATCAGGGCTGGATTCCCGTCTCCACGGGAATGACAGAAGGTTTTGGAGTTTTCACACAAGCTCGGAGGCAGGAATCCAGCCCATATATAAGATATGTAAGAAAGGAAGATATATGTCTATACTGCAATGCTTTATTTGTGTCATCCCTAATGGGATTCATCAGGGCTGGATTCCCGCCTCCGCGGGAATGACAGAAGGTTTTG
>JAVEUB010000296.1:0-3544 GCA_034005785.1 Cloacimonas sp. (SeqCode)
TCTCTTGAATCAATTTGACCATTACTTTTACATCTTTCTGAGGCAAAACTATCAGCTCCTTAGGGTGGATACTTTTAAGGGTGACACGCCAGTATCTCTTTAACTTTGTTACTTTTTTGTATTTCTCTCTTCCCGCTCTTGCTTTATGGTGTTAATCACATCTTAATCCCCCCTTAATCAAGCGTTAATTGTTAAGGCTTGATTAAGGCTTGATGGTCACCTGATTAAGAGTCCGTAGTAAGGTAGAAATGGGGTGAAAAGAGCAAAAAAATAGCTAAAAACTGCAAAACATGCTGTCATTCTCGCGGAGGCGGGAATCCAGCCCTGATAAATCCCGTTAGAGATGTCACTATTAAAGCATTGATATATATATGATTATCTTCCGTTCTTACAGAACTTGTAAATGGGCTGGATACCCGCCTCCGCGGGTATGACAAGAGTTTTCACACAAGCTCGGAGGCGGGAATCCAGCCCTGATGAATCCCGTTAGGGATGTCACTATTAAAGCATTGATATATATATGATTATCTTCCGTTCTTACAGAACTTGTAAATGGGCTGGATACCCGCCTCCGCGGGTATGACAAAACGTTTTCACACAAGCTCGGAGGCGGGCATAACCGGGGTCTGTTGCGTTCTTACAAAGGCTTATTGCACTGGGATAATCCGCTCTACCACAGGGTTTAGGGTGAAGGCTATGCGCAGAATGCCATTGATATAGCTAACTTTGGGGCTGTCCTTATCAATGGCATGTTCGGGGAAATAGATGCGGCGGTCGAAGCGTCCGGTTTCAATCTCCATGCTGTAATAGCAAAGGGGGCAATTGGTGGATAGGAAATTGCGGAAACCGCTTACGCGCAGATACTCTTCTGCTACTGAAATGCTTATTTCATCCTTTTCCACGCCTGCCAATTCCACTACCACTATCCATTCAGCATCAGTTTGAAAAACATCACATTTGGGGTGCCAGAAGTCGTCGATGGCATCTTCAATAGCCAGAGGGCTATTAGTAAGCACCGAAACTTCGCCCAGCAGTTTTAGCATCTCGCGTTGTATGCCCACGATATTGGTAAAAATCTTTTCGTGCATTGGGTTCTCCGTTTTTTGTGGTTTAGTATTCGCTTCGTTCCTTAAAAGTGAAGATAACTTGCTTATCAGGGGCAACATTCACGGTGAAAACCACCTTTTCGTCGGTGACTTTGGTATATTTTTGCGCAGATTCTACGATCCGCGTGCCGGTGCCTATTTGGTGAATAACATCAATGGATTTCGCCGTGGCAGAGTTGTTTTTCAGGGTAACCTGAATCTCGCGCTCCGATACCCTTGGCGAAATTTGCCTTTGGTCTTTCACATAGCTGGAAGCTACAAGGTCGAACGCTGTGCCGGTTTTGATGGACACCTCTTCGTTTTTGGAGGTGTGTGCAATGCTGTCCTCGCCGATAAACTCCAGATTACCATCGGAATCTTGCTTGTAAACCTTAATCGTGCCTTTGGGCAAGGCTTTGCCGGCACCGTTTTCGGCTGTATTGGTGAATTTTATCATGCTGCTCACACCGCTGCCGTAAACTGGATATTCATATACGGAGATGGCTTTAACGTTTTGCGGGGGATATAGTTCCAGTTGTTTGGTCTGATTATTGGCAAAGGACACTTTTTGATCCAGAGTGTACATGTGGAAATCGTGGAAGGCTTTTTCTTCGAAGGAAGGTGCGCTTGAGCCAGATGCCACAGAATCTTCAATCATGCCGTATTGGGGACCTTTACGGTAATAATTATCTTGAATCTGGTTTACATCACCGGCGATGAGTTTCAGATTAACGCCGTTAAAAGCACGGCCGGAGGTGTTGTTGATGGTAACCCAGGAGTTCAGCAGCAGGGTTTTCTCGTTCCAAACCGTGTTATAGGTAACATCCCAATTAAAGCCTCCGCTTAAGTAAGTCATTTGTACAGGATATTTGGCTTTTTTGGGGGCTATCAAGCTCCAATGCAGGGTTGGTTTCGTGTAAAAGTTTGCGGGTAATTCGGCAAGCTGAATCCATTGGGTTTCATTTTCCGAGATTACCAAGAGTTTTTCGGTGCCACTCTCGATGATGCCCAAGCTGCCATAGGTGTAGAACTTAAGCATACCCTTTAGCTGAGATTGATCTTTCATTACCACCATCACTTCGCGATCCAGATACTTATTCATAATCTGCTGCTTACCGGCAAGGTCATACTCATAATTCTGCTCGGCAACGCGAATACCGCCACCTGTTACAATAACCGAAGCAGGCATGATGCGGTTGGTGATATCGTCGAAATTATAGTCCTGGCGTCCCTCTTTCAAATCGAGCTCAAAACTGGAACGGACAAGAGACAGATCATCATTGTAAATCGTGATCCAATCCTCTGCAAAAGCTGGGATTAGGATCAAAGAGATGGCTAAAATCAACATAAGACGTTTCATGGGATCTCCTTAAATATGGCTTTTGGGGCATAAAACCCTTTAATAGATAAGTTAACAAGCTGCGGCTGGATGGCAAACTAATTGTGAGAGGCTTCGCCAGTTAGAGCTAAAGCAGTGAGAGCTTTGCAGTGAGAGTTTCGTAGGGGCTTTTTTGCGCTCGCCCAAGGTAGCCGAATATTCATTTTCATGTAAAACAAAGAGGAAAAGAGAAATGCTGAAGTGGGGATTGATTTGTAAATAAGATACTGGACACTATGGAGTTATATTTTTTAACCACAGAGAAAAGCGGAGAAAAGCAGAGAAACATCCATGAAAACTGCGTTTTCGCCACTGCTATTAATGCTATTGTAGGGGTGCATTGCGTGCGCCCAAGGTAAGCTGAATGTATCATCTAAGTGCCTAACAATGCACATCTTATCCCCTTTCTTCTCTGCTTTTCTCTGCTTTTCTCTGTGGTTTAATAAAAGGTAACAAACTTCTATTGTTTCAGTTACGCAGCTCAAATTTGTGCTAATCAGGTATCTTTTCCTAATTCTTAACTCTTAACTCTTTCCCTCTTTTCCTCTTTGTAAAGTTCTTTTTATCTATGTGTTATGTCAATCTCAGGCAATCACATCCGGTATCGAGAAATAGATGATAGAGCCTTTACCCACTGTGCTTTCAGCCCATACTTTGCCATCGTGACGATCAATAACTTTTTTCACAATTGCCAGCCCAATGCCGGTGCCTTCAAATTCATTTTCTCGGTGTAAGCGCTGGAAAGCTCCAAAAATCTTATCCACATACTGCATTTCGAAGCCCACGCCGCTATCACGTACGAAATAAACGGTATCATAATCTCGTTTTTGGCTGCCAATCTGGATCTGTCTTAGCTTGCACTTAGCAGTGAATTTAACCGCATTTTCCAGAAGGTTTTGCCACACCTGGCTAATCAGGGATTCATCTGCAATGCAGCCTGGGATATTTTCTATCTCAAGCTCGAAAATGAGGGGGAATCTATCTTCAATTATCGTAGTACAAATGCGGGTAACAAGCTGATGCATATCCACTTGTTTAAATTTCAGGGATTCCCTGTTCAATTTAGCCAAGATCGGAAGAG
>JAVEUB010000034.1:0-14644 GCA_034005785.1 Cloacimonas sp. (SeqCode)
AAAGAAGAAGTGAATGCTGCTATGAAAGAAGCCGCAGATACCTATCTGAAGGGATTTTTGCAGTATTCTGCGATTCCCCTTGTGTCCATTGATATTGTGGGGAATGGCTATTCTTCCATCTTCGATTCACCGCTCACCAATGTCAAAGGTAAAATGGTGAAAATCTTCAGTTGGTACGATAATGAATTCGGTTATTCCAGCCGGGTAGTTGATCTGCTGGAGTATATGCGGAAGCTGTAAAATATTTCCCATCACGAAAAGCAATTAGCCAAGTTTATAGTTATAGGGTGAGGCCCTAAAACCTCACCCTCGTTGTTGTTAGCAATAATTTGCTGTATAAATGGTAAAGAATATACTAAAAGTGGAGAACATGCATATTATCAGTGACATCACAACAATCACACAATACGAAGCAGAAATTAAAGCCCTAAAAGAGCAGTTAGAAAAAGAGATTGAAGAAAGAAATGCTCTTTTGGAACAAGCCAATAGCGAAATGCAGGCTTTTGCCTATTCTGTGTCGCACGATTTACGCTCGCCCCTACGCGGAATTGATGGCTGGAGCCAGGCTCTGCTTGAAGATTTCGGTGCGGAATTGAATGAGACAGCTAAAGGCTATCTGGATAGAATCCGCAGCGAAGCACAGCGGATGTACGATCTGATAGATGCTCTGCTAAAATTATCACGCATTAGCAAACGGGAAGTAAACGTGGAAAGCGTGAACCTATCGGTGATTGCTGCAGCTTTGGTAGCTAAACAAAGAGAGCTGTATCCCCAGCGTAAGGTTGTAGTAAATATTCAGCCTGATGTTATTGTATCTGGCGATAAGATCATGCTTGAAACCCTGATGGATAATCTTATGGATAACGCTTGGAAGTTCTCTGGGCAAAAAGATGTGGCGCAGATAGATTTTGGGACTATCATAACAGAAGGAGACCATGTTTGTTTCTTGCAAGATAACGGGGTAGGATTCAATAAATCTTATGCTCGTAATCTGTTTGGTGTATTCCAGAGGATGCATAGGCCAGCCGATTTTCCAGGGATTGGAATAGGCTTGGCAATAGCACAGCGGATAATTCTAAGACATGGTGGTTCGATATGGGTGGAATCAGCCATGAATGAAGGCGCCACCTTCTATTGGAAATTAAGGAGCAGCTAACATGTACAATAAACGAATTTTGTTGGTGGAAGACAACCCCAGCGATATAGAACTGACTACAAGGGCTTTGAAAAAAAACAGACTGTCTGATAATTTGGTCGTGAAAGAAGACGGAGAAGCAGCACTTAGATACCTATTTGACGAATGTGGACAGCTTGAAAACGACGACTATCCCTCGCTAATCCTGCTTGATCTTAAGCTACCTATTGTGGATGGTATGGAAGTGCTGCGGCAGGTTAAAGCGGACGATAGAACCAAAAGAATCCCCATTGTGGTGCTTACCACCTCTTCGGAAGAGGAGGATATCGATAAGAGCTACGATCTGGGTGCAAACGCCTATATCCGCAAACCTGTGGATAACGACAGATTTATTGTAATGATAAACTACCTTGGCCTCTTCTGGCTGATAGCTAACGAACCTTCATACCGTTACTAACCAAGTAAGTGTTATTGGGTTGGCTATCTCCTGATTGCCATAATACTCGCAGAGAGATATGATACATACAGCTCTGCTGTTTCTGCCAATCAGGAATTAACAGCTCAAATAAGAAAAGTTCCCAACCACTTGAGTGGCAAGGAACTTATCACAGTTACAACTTAGAAATTAGAATTTGGTTTTGTCGGCCAGATAGATGTCTAAATGGCTGGGCACGCTGCCAAGAGAACCCTCATCGTAGAGGGGAGTGAATTTAGGGCTATTTTTACCCATCACCCAGCCCACTAAAGCACCGCCAAAACCAATTACATAGGCAGGCCAAAGCTGAATAGTAGTAGTTTCTTGAGTAGCCCAACCCAAATCCTCAGTTTCGGTTTTTACAGTTGAGAGTGCAACCACCGCACCAATTCCACAGCCCACCAGGGCACCGATGATTGATCCTGCAACTCCTTTATCCCCGCTTTTGAATTCCAGCTTGGATACTTCATTAAAAGGCACAGCTTTGTTCTCTGCCTGGATGGTTCCCATGCCGATATTGGCATTCTTGAGCAGGGACACAGTGCCACTATTGTCCTTCATGCGTAACAGGAGATAATGCCCCTGATTGTTAAATTCTTCTGGTAATACTGCCATGCAACTCATGGCAATCGCGATAAGCAGCGCGATCATGATCGTTGTTTTCATTGCTGTTTCTCCTTTTGTTTGTTGTCTATTAGTTTTATGCACCATAAAGCGTAGTAATTAGTAAATGTCAAGCATTATCTGCACAAAGTTTATATATTGCCGTGGATAAATTTCCACACACACCACATATTTTTGCATTAGCCTATAACTGTGAGGATAATAGCCAGAATTAGGTTAGTTTCCCCCTAATCAGGATAATTCAGCAAGCGTTCATTTGTCTGCTGCAAAAAGTCCACCAATCCAGCTTTTTCAAAGCGTTTTTTGGCTTCCAGCAGAGTCTCTTTGGTTTTTTTAAAATCTCCCATAATTTCATAAACCCCAGCCAGGTTAAAATAGCCTCGGCCATTGCCATCCAGATCGCCAATTTCGGCGGTAAGCTTCAGGTTTTTGTCATAATACTCCAGCGCCAGCGGGAGGTCATTTTCATATTTTGCCACATTGCCCAGATTGCCGTAGGTGTGGGCTATGCCTTCCCTATCATCAATTGATTTCTGTAATTTGAGGTTTTTATGGTATAGAGCTTTGGCTTTATCGAGTTGGTTGGTAAATAACAAGATATCCCCAATCGCATCATTTTCGATGGATACCCCAAACAAATCTCCGCTTTTTTTGGCAAATCTCAATGCTTTACGATAAGCCTTGATAGCCTGTTGGTAGTGTCCTTCCTGATGATGAAGCTCTCCGATATTGTGGTGGATTATACTAAGCGTAGGCAGATTATTCAGCGCTTCAAAGATTTTTAAGCTCCGCTTGTAGTTTTGCATGGCATGCTTGTGATCTCCCATCTGACGGTACAATGTGCCCATATCTATCAGCACTTTTGCATAGCCAAAGCGGTCACTGATACGATCAGCAATACCAATTGCCTCCACATACGCTGCAAAGGCTTTCTTTTTATCACCCTGCCTGGCATAAACCACACCCAAAAGCCCACAGGCTATGCGTAAGCTGAGATCATCTTTCAGCACCTTAGCCAGTTCGTATTGCAAGGTAAGCGATTTATGGGCTTCTTTGTAGCGGGCAGTATCGATCAGGTTTGCCACCTGAATAGTTTCAAATTTCAGCAGTAGATACAGGTAATGTTTTAGCTGCGGATTTACTTCCAGAGGAGATAGCTTACTAAAATGTTTCAGCAAAGCGCTGTGTTTAATGCCCTTTAAGCCCAATTCCTGCGCTGCCAGCTTGCCAATATCCGTTTTTAACTGGCTGATCAGGCTGTTAAACTCGTCCATACGATATAGTTTATACAAAGAATCAAGCTGGTAAATACGCGTATAATCTCCATACTTACCGCTGAATTCTGTGACAGGTGCCAGATATTCCAGCACCGCTTCATAATCCCCGCTTA
Organism: Cloacimonas sp. (SeqCode); assembly: GCA_034005785.1. Taxonomy (GTDB): domain Bacteria; phylum Cloacimonadota; class Cloacimonadia; order Cloacimonadales; family Cloacimonadaceae; genus Cloacimonas. The sequence goes on from JAVEUB010000034.1 coordinate 3,625, forward strand.
GATACATCGCCCGGCTGCGCAGAAAATGGTATTTAGACATAACCTCTGCGTCACAAATCGTTTTTTCGTCAAGCTCATGCAAGGTAGCCATAGCCGTTTCAAACTCGCCTAAGTAAAATTGTGAATCTACGATGCTAAGCTTAATGAACATGGCTTGGCAGGGGATGGATGTGCATTGCAGGGCAATATTGTAGAAATAAATGCTTTCTCCGTGGTTAGCCAGAACCTGGTTCTGTGCAGCAGCAACAAGGGCATAGCGCAGCGCTTTGGCATAATCTTCTCCCAGATGGAAATGATAAGCCAGCAATTCGCTATAAGCTTCGCTGCGGTCTGCGTATTTATCTTCATAATAGCTGGCGATTCGGCTGTGCAATTCCCTTTTTTCTTTCAGCAAAATGGTGGAATATACGGCGTGACGCATTAGTACGTTGTTAAACAGATACTGCACTTCAGGAGCCAGATCGGTAACGCCGATGATATCCTTATCCTTCAGCTCATTTAGCACGTTAACCATGGACACATTATCAATATGAGCCTGCGTCTCCACAATTTCCCCAAGGGTGAAGCCTTTTCCGATGATAGAAGCCTTTTTCAGGATATCCTTGGCACCGGAACTGAGAGATTCGTACTTAATCATAAACAAGTTTTCTACATTGTAAGGCAGTAACCCGCGGTTTTCTATTTCCTGGATGCTGGGAGTAGTAATAATAATATCAGGATCGGGATAATAGCTGCTGATCTGCTCGCATAAGTCAATAATAAAGCTTGGGTTGCCGCCTGCCAGATTAAAGATGTAATCTGCCGCATTGTAGGTGATATTGGGAATCCGGGAACGAATTAGATCACTAACTGCCCGATGATCCAGGTCAAAAAGATTGAGGATAACCGTTCTGGGGTTAGAGCTTTGCATAATCTGGAATGTGGGCAAGCTGGTGAGGATCAGCACTTGATCCATCTTATCTGTTAATGCCAGCCTTTTTTCCAGCACTTGGGCAGAAATATCGTCTAACCACTGGATATTATCGATCAGCAGGAAATCGTAGCTCTTAATCAGGGCATTAAAAGAGCCTAACAAGCTTTGCAGTAGCAGCTCTTTCTTTTGGCCTCTATCGTCCAGCACCTGAGCTTCTGCGCCTTTTGCGCCAAGAAAATTGATGAGGATTTCAGCATCACTATCTGGAATCAAGCTGCTAAGATAGCCCCTTAAAGCGGAAAGATTGGCAATAGGATCTTCACATCCCATAGCTTTGGCTATCAGTTTACGCAGCAATGCCAGACGGTCGTGGCGGTTAAATTCATCCAGAATAAACACGGCTATGCTTTTCCCTTGCTCGAAGAAACCTTTTAGTATCTGCCAGCCCAGGAATGATTTACCTGTGCCATGTTCTCCGCTTAGCAGCACCTGGTTAAGCTTTTTAGCATTTATACTGTTTACTACTTCGGCTATTTCAGCAATATACTCAACTTGTTGCTTATCTACAAATTGCTTGATATAGGTGCTAACATACTCGGGTATCTCACGCACAATAAGGTAGAATTCAATTTCATCCTTAATGCCTTTCACAAAGGTTTTACGCAGGAACTGCACTTCAAAGCGGGTTTCGATGCTGCTTAAGAGATCTTTGGTAAACACAATTTGTCCGTATTCTGCCGAACTCATCAAACGGGAGGCAACATTTACCCCACCTCCGATGATGCCATATTCATGGCGGTTTTTTGCTCCCAGAATACCCGCATAGAGATTGCTGTAGGTAAGCCCGATCTTGGCTTTAAGGGGAGAATTGATTCTGTTAATCTGATTCGCACAGGTAATTGCCCGCTCGATATCATCCACATGGGTCTGCAAAATGCCAAAACTGATCAGCAGAATCATGCCTTTATCGGTGTAGTCAATCTTGTTCAGCATCCCTTCCAGGCGGTAAACTATCTCCTGGATGGCACAATAGTAGTTATTTATCTCATCATAGCGCTGATAATGGATAAACTGCTCTGCATCCACCCCGATAAACAGAATTGCGGAATTGCGCAGCTCACCGCTGAAATCCTTATCCCTGCCACGTTGCAGGATAAGTTCTGGGAAGAAATCTATATCGATACCCTGATCTGCAAACTGGGGAATAGTTACCGGTGGACAGCCTATACCAGTATCCTCTATAACTTCCGGTACCAGCAGTGTTTCGTTTATCTTAGCCAGATCACACAGCTTGTAAAGCTTACCCAAAACAGGGCTGTAAATGATGTAATCCAGATGGTTACATTTACTCCCTAAAATTATCATCTGGGAAGTGCCATAACCCATGCTGCCATGATAAGCCAAAGAGCTACCGTATTTCGCCTCCAAGCTTTCATTCAGGATTTGCAGATCATGGCTAAAACTCTGCATGCAGGCCTGAAGTTGTTCGATACAATGCTTTTGGGGAAGCGCAAAAGCTGCCAGAACTGCATCGCCTTCGAATTTAAGAATCTGCCCGCCATGAGCAAGGATTTTATCGTTTAGCATATCAAAGTATTGATTAAGTAGATTGATAATTACTTCCACGCCGTAATGACCCTTGGCAGATACTTTTTCGGTAAGCTTGGTGAAACCGCAAACATCCAAAAATAAATAACCACAGCCAAAACTGCACGAATGCGAGCTATCTCCGGCTGTCTGTAAAGTCCAATCCACCATTCCAGGCAACAGAGCACTTTTATGTTTCATAAAACCTCCATAAAGGTTTAATTTGTACAAACCTGCTTGTGCGTCAAGTGAAAAAACTGGACTTTCCCTGTTTCCCACTTGCTACAGCCAGTTAATTAAGTGGCTATCAAGCCTTAATCAAGCGTTAATAATTAAGGCTTGATTAAGGGGGGATAAACACTTGATTAACGCCCTGCAACAAGGAGGGAATAAAAGGATAGAACGCAGATGACGCGGATCATTATGTGGATCATTATGATTTACGCAGATCATTTTTAACAAAGAGGAAAAGAGTACATAAAGCTTGGCTCACTAACACACAATCTTTCGCAATTAGCGCAGCTTAACTCTTAACTAACCCCCTGTCACCTGACACCTGACACCTGTCACCTGTCACCTGTCACCTGTCACCTGTCACCTGTCACCTGTCACCTGACACCTGACACCTGTCACCTATTTCATCAATAGCATCTTACGGGTTTTTATGCCATCCTTGCTAAGTAGCCTTAGATAGTAAATTCCGCTGGCGCAGGGTATATTGTTAGCATCTCTGCCATCCCATTGCACTTTATGTGTTCCAGCAGATTTTTGCCCCACAGAAAGAACTTTAACCACCTGTCCTTTCAAGTTATAGATGCACAGAGCGAATTCTGTGCCCTTATCCAGAGTGAATTCCACAGTGGTGGAAGGATTGAAGGGATTGGGGTAGTTCTTTAACCCAAACCCCGGGCTTTGCACCAAATCCTCATTCGCCACCATGTTATTTATACATAGCAATTTAGGCTCACTTTCCAGATAAACTTCGCTCAAGCCAGGGTTGTACACAGAGGCTATCTTGATTTCGTACCAGGCAGCGGGATTGATGCCTGTTATCTCAAAATTACGGGCAGTTCCAGCAAGATTGATGCTGCTCCACTGCGTGGCAGAATCAGTGTAGAGCTTGTATTTCACTTCAAAATGGTCGGGATGGGAATAGGACTGCCAGGATAGCTGAAAAGTTCCTGGTAGCACCGCAAGAGGATCATACAGATAGGGCAAACAGTAAAGGCTATTCACATTGCCAAGATCAAAACCGTTATCGATCCAGTTTTCTATAGCCACGGACTGGGTTTTCAGTTCGTCTATACTATCGCCCAGAAAGTAGATAGTATAATAGCTAAAGCTTTCCAGGGGCGCCAGATGCATGCGCCCTTCGGGGTTGGGATTTGCGGCTGTGGGCAGGCTGCCATACATCGTGTTCAAAATTCTGGTATCATTAGGTTGCGGTTGTTCATATTGCAGCACGTCATCTTGTTCAGGACGCAAGGGAGCATAGTAACTGTAGTTAGGGTTTCTGCCTGTAGCCAGCCAGTATTTTTCGTTGGCTGTTTGTTTGTAAGGGCTTAAGTCACAGGGATTGTGATCCAGCGGACCCTGTCCCATTTTCCAAAACCAGGCAGCCCGCTTAAGATTACGATTGGGCAGATATAGCTTCTGGGCTACCAGATAGGGAGATAATCCGCCATCTCCATCGAAATCCCGTGCGTAAGCAAATTCGTAGCCGGTGCCTTTCACATAGCCACTTACATCGTCAAGAGCAATAAATGCTCCCCAGTCAGAGGGGCCTATATCGTGATCAGTGAATTCGCTAATCGCTATATCGTAAAGGGTATCCTGCGCACTGGAATTATAGATGGTGTTTTTAAATACTATCAGCTTATCGTAGTTCTGAATAGGCCAGGTATAGCTTTCACGGTGCACAGCTATGCCCAGGGGATAATGATGGCTTGAACCGTGAGTGTTACCCCAGTCTCTTTCTCCGGGTGTACCAAAGGGGCAATAATCGTAGAAATAAGCAGAAAGCGTCTCAAAACCAGGAGTGTCAAAAGCACTACCTTGTCCATAAGAGAAGCAGTAAAATCCCAGCGGATCAGGGATGGCAAAAGGACGCGGAGCAGGTAAACCCAGAATGGATTTTAGCACCACATCATGCACACTGTACTGATCATTGGGCACGGCAGGATTGAAGTTAGTGTAATAATTGTATGCAGGGAGAAACTCATAGATATCCAAATCGCCATCAAAACCGCTTGTGGTAAGGGTATCTTCCACTGCTTTAAGATTGCTGTTCCAGAGAGGATCATCCGCGGTTATCACTTCGCTGTTGGCAGCAGAAGGATTGGGCGAAAGCCAGTAGAGCAAGCTACCTTGTTCGTTACGACGTAGGCGTTTGGCAGAAATCCAGGGTGCGCCTATAAAGAGCAATTTATTATCTGCCTGGGAAAATGCCATATTCTGCGAAAACCCCCAGTTAGAGGTTTCCAAACTGAGGGATCCAGCATTATGGGTAGCGGTACTAAACATCTTGGGCGAATCATCCGCTTGCTCTATTGGCAAGGCAAAGGATACTGCTAATAGCATCAGTAGCATTAGTGTAAAATAGCTTTTCATGGTCTGCCTCCTTCTCCAAGGATGTCCCCAAACACGCTTTGTAAGCCTGCTGCTACATCAGCTTGCACCATGTAGGACAAGGGAAAGCCAAAGACAACTACCTGTGAACCTGCATGGCTGTACTTGTAAGCTACATATTTATCCGAGTATAGCTCATATTGTGCCTGTGTGGGAGGATAAACCGCAGCATCCACAGGTTTGCAGCCAAATTTGTGCAGATAGTTCAAGCCGGCGTCGGGATTGAAATAAGTTATGGCGGAAAGCCCTTGCCGCAAGGCAACAAGATTATTGAAAGCTGTGTTTAAATTAAGGGCGATGTTGCTTAAGCCATTTTGCCCTATACCATTTATGAAGAAAGCGTTTGTTGCCACTGATTGCGAGAGGGCAGCAAACTGCGCAGTGGAAGCAATTCCAAAGCGGTTGGACAGGAAATCCTGATAGGGTGCAAAACAACTGAAACTGTCGGCAAGCTTGTTGCTTGAACTTAGCACCAGGTTTCCCCCCTCAGATAGATACAATTCCAAAGCATCGGCATGCATGCTAAGTACTCCATTGGCAATGGGATTGTCGTTGTGCCAAAAAATGGCTTTATAATTCTGCATAATGGTAGGCGAAACTTCGTTTAAGTTACCGTTTCCGGCATCTGTTTCAAATCTAACGGGCGTACCCCAGTTTGTGGGAATCACTGCATTGTAGAAATTATTCACAGTTGCTTCCGGGGAATAGTTATTGTTATTGGCAGAATCATCCACCAGCAAAATTCCGCTGCGTTGGTTAGCTGGCTTAGGCAGTACCAGATTTATGTTCAGGGTGGCAGGATCGCTTATTGCACCTTGCAAATCCACAGCACACACCTGAAACTGATGTATGCCGCTGCTTAAATTGCTAAACACATAGTGGCGGGCAGAATCGTTCAAATTCCTCACGCGCAGCCAGGAACTTCCATCTGCGTGGGTAACTAATTGTGGCTCGATAAAGCTGGAATTTAAGGGAAATGGGCTACCTTCAAAGCGGAGATCGAAAGCGGTAATCTTGCTATGATAGTTCATCCCGCTCGAATTTAGCACGCTGTTTAATTCCCTATCCCAGGGGTTATTAGTATAGGTTGTATTGGTGGAATAAACAATGCCATACTGTCCGGAATATCCCCAGCGGAGATGCAGCTTGAAATCTGCAGAATAAATGGCTTCCAGTTGGTTGTTCACGTTAAACAGCTTGCGGTTTTTGTGATAGCTGGCAGAGGGAATTAGCTCGTAAACGCTCATTTGGTCTTCATCTGTGAGAGAATAGTGATGCTGCCCCAAACCTGCGATGGTTTGTGGGTAGAATAACGCAACTGGCTTATATCCGGCAAGTGCGCGAAAGAAAACAGAGCGATGCGAAGCCTCTTCAATGCCGCTGCGGCTTACCACATAGCACTCAAACTGGGTAAACTGATTTGGCTCATTGGTTATAAGTGCAGGAGTTGTAGTACTATTTAGCAATACTTTACGGATATCGGGCGAATCTATGCTGCTGTACCAGGTGCCACGTTGAACTGCTTGCTTTTTGTAATTAAGGATGTTCAGGCGATACATGAAGTGATGCGCATAAAGACCTTCCACAAAGATATCGCCGATAATCTCTTGCAGCACAAATTCCAAACCTATGCCACACTCTTCTCCGTTTAAATTGGGGCTTACTATGCGGCTGCCGACTATCCGATTACTCTTAAAAGGAGAGCTGATAAAGCTAATTTTGCCACGATCGTCTTTTATCTGAACGGTGATCTGGGTTACAAGGTTGTTAATTTTACCATCCGTAGAGCTAAATTCTGCACTCAAGCGACTTTGGGATGTCCAGATGGTTCTATGCGCTCCAGGCTCGGATAGGGGCAGGTTAGAATTATCGCCCGAGCTGCGAAAATACAAGTATCCACCCTCATCGGCAAAGTAACCTACGGGTAGCTGCGAGCTGTATGTTTCGGGGCGGTAGGCAAATAAACAATGTGGCGAGGGATTGTTTAGCTCAATTACCTGCTTGTAGAGGAATTGTCCGTTTTCCAAAGGGAGCTTATCCTCTGTAAACAAAAGCTGATCAGGGCTGTCATTCTGCGGCTGCATAGGATTGTGTGTGCCGCAGGAGACAACGAAGAAAGCTACACAAAGCATAATGACATGTCCGTAATAGCGCATCATAAATCCTTCTGCAAAGAGCATATATTTATTAAAAACCAGTATGGAGATATAGCTATAATTTGTCAAGTTTAATTCTTAAGCAGGCATTCCTCCCATTTTTTCTGTCATTCCCGCGAAAGTGGAAATCCACCCTTTTCGTCATTCCCGTGGAGACGGGAATCCAGCCCTTTCGTCATTCCCGTGGAGACGGGAATCCAGCCCTAATAAATCCCGTTAGGGATGAAACTATTAACATATTGCAATTTATACATATATCTTCCGTTCTTACAGAACTTAGAAATGGGCTGGATTCCTGCCTCCGCAGGAATGACAAGCGTTTTCACACAAGCTCCTCCGCAGGAATGACAAGCGTTTTCACACTAGCTCCTCCGCAGGAATGACAAGCGTTTTCACACAAGCTTGTAGGATGGAATCCAGTTATGACATACTACAATAAGCTCATGCTTGAATACTACCGGGTCCTTAATAATGCCTGGAAAACAGAGATACGAGATGCCTCACGACTTGCCATCCAAATGCTGAGTGATATGCCAAGAGCAGAGAAACTCAACATGAACTCCATAGATAAGCTTATGGGCATCATCAATACCCAGTTGGGAGATAGGTTGCTGCACTGGTTAATGATCCCACCAAAGCGATGATAGACCGCTGTGTGCGGCTTGGATTGAAAGATGTCCAAGTGCAAACCGAACTGCCCATCTCTCACGACATCAGCGAGGAATGTGCTCTGGCCAACAAGGTAAAACATCAAGACCCGATTCTGGTGATCATTGGTAATCCTCCTTATAGCTACAGAAGCGAGAATACCAATAACTGGACTGAAGATCTCCTAAAAACTGATAAAGATGGTGCACAAAGCTATTTTGTATTGGATGGAAACCCACTTGGAGAGAAAAATCCGAAAGCACTTCAGGACGATTATGTGAAATTCCTGCGCTTTGCTCAATGGAAGATACACAAGGCGGGCAAGGGCATCGTAAACATGATCACCAATCATGGCTATCTGGATAATCCCACCTTCAGGGGCATGCGCCAAAGCCTGATGCATACCTTTAATGAAATATTTGTGCTGGATTTGCATGGCAATACCAAGAAGAAAGAAACCAGTCCTGATGGCAGCAAAGATGAGAATGTCTTTGATATCCAGCAGGGAACGGCCATCATTCTGATGGCGAAGGATATAGACACCAAGGCGAAAAAGGTGAGTCACCACGAGCTTTTCGGACTTCGTCAGATCAAGTATGAATGGCTGGATAACAACCAGTTCCAAGCCAAGACTTATAAGGAACTAATCCCTACTTCTCCATTCTATCTCTTCCATCCTGAAGCTACAGGCAATGAGCATTATCTACAGTGGAAAAGCCTGCCGGAGATATTCCCTATCAATAGTGTGGGGATCGTCTCAGCCAGAGACGGACTCACAATCTACAATACTACCAACCAAGTACGCAAAACCATTAACCACTTCGTAACTTTGGATACAGAGACTGCAAGAATGGCATATCAACTTGGAAAAGACACACAAGATTGGAAAGTTGGATTTGCTCAAAAAGATATCAAGGATAGCGGTCTTGATGATAGTAGAATTGTTCCCATTCTCTACCGTCCTTTTGATATCCGCTACACTTTCTATACAGGTGTAAACAATGGATTCCACTGTAGGCCGAGACATGAAGTTATGAAGCACATGATTCAGAGAAATGAAGCGTTTGTATGCTCAAAACGAGTTGAAGGTTCTCATGCCTGGAACCACATTTTTCTAACTAATTGTATTACAACTAACCATAGCGTTTCAATTAAGGAAGCTAATTATACAACTCCCTTCTTTATCTACCCAGACGAACATAAAGACGACATCTTTGCCACCACTGATCGCCAATACAATATCGTTCCAGAGCTTTTGGATGTATTCAGCAGCCAGTGGTCTCAGTTCCAACCTGAGCAGCTCTTCTATTACGTTCATGCCATCCTGCACAGCAATAAATACCGCCAGCGCTTTGCCCAATACCTCAGGATGGATTTCCCCCGTATACCCTTCACAGAGGATTATGAACTCTTCAGTAAGTTGGCAGAAATGGGCAAAGAGCTTGCCGACATCCATTTACTCAAGAGTCCACGGTTAAGCCCTCCCTTAGCACGGTATCAGGGTAGCGGTTCCAATGACATAGTTGAACACATCAAGTATGATGAAGGCAATGGCACCGTGCAGATCAATGATGATAAGCACTTTGAGGGCATCACCCCGGAGTTGTGGAACTATCACATTGGCGGCTATCAGGTACTGCATAAATACCTCAAAGACCGCAAGGGCAAAATCCTTTTTGATCCCATCCATTATTGCCGGATGGTTACCGCTCTGGCATTGATAATCAATCTACAGGCTAAGATAGATCAAATTATTGGAAGCATTATCTAATAGAAAAGCCCGGGTTGCCCCGGGCTTTTTCAATTGTTCATTGGGTACTATTTAATAACGCTAAACTTGCCTATAGCGTTGTGTTTGCCGCTCGTGACCCGGCAGATGTAAATGCCATTACTGAGAGAAGAAGCTGCCACTTGCAGCGTTTTTGCCCCAATCTGAGTATGATAGACCTCTTTCATGACAGATTGGCCTCTGATATTGAAAATCTCGACAACAATTTGATCACCCTCGCTTAGGGCGGTACTCTTTATTTCGACGTTAAGAGCCTGACCAGCCCCCATTATTGGATTTGGGCTGAGTTTCAGCAGCAGATTACCCGATATGCCAGGTATCGTTGGATCATCATTTGCCACGGTTGTGTCCTCAAGCTGGGCATTACCTCCAAATACCCACACATATCCATTGAAGTTACCGCTTGGCCAGGGATCGTATTCATGGGACGCGGCTATGGCTATATCGTCATAACCATCGGCATTGAAATCTCCGGTTACCAGACTATAACCGTAGTTCTCATATCCGGGATTGTTCTTGATCAAGTCAGCAGTTCCATTGACGTTTTGCCTGCCTAGCCAAACCGCGAACCCGCTCCCAAAGCTCGCTCCAACCGCGTCTTCATAACCGTCGTTATTGAAATCGCCATGCTCCAGCGAGCGTTGAAACTCTCCTCCATACCAGGGAGGGTCCATATCAAAATCAGGTACAGCGTAATTGATGTTAGTTCCACCCCGCCAGGCATGCATCCCCTCATCCGTTATATAACCCATAAAGTCATCGTAGCCGTCGCCATTCATGTCTCCCAGCGGCTTGCTGCCTCTGGATACTCCATACTGGCAATAGATGAGCGTGATTGGATTATCGGTATTCCCGGCAGCATTGCCATAATATAGCCGAATCAGATTGTGGGTGGGATCTGAAGACGGGGTGGCAAAGCCTGTTGTAAAATCATCGTAGCCATCGTTGTTGATGTCACCGATACCATGGATTGAACATGAGTAAGAATAACTTGCTTCTCCATTAGTAACAACATGTTCTTGAAATGATCCTCCCCAGATGATTGATAGTCTATTCAGGTAAGAAGGAGAATGCAGGTAATAGAACCCCATATCTCCGAAGCCGTCTCCATTTACATCACCAAGGGGTAATATCCTAAAAAAAGTGTATACACTTCCATACAAATTGAGCACATAATCAGGATTATCCAGATTGGTGGTTCCACCATAGAAAAAAAGCAGCTTTTCATAACTCTCGTTCCAGGATATGTGGTCTTCTACATACACGCAGAGATCTTCAAAGCCATCAGATCGGAAGAGC
>JAVEUB010000297.1:0-3496 GCA_034005785.1 Cloacimonas sp. (SeqCode)
TTCTCTCTACCGCAGATTTTTTAAGTCAAATTCGCTCGATTGCATAAACCACCCTTGGAGCGTGTTTGACTTATATTTTTGCCGAATGTGCTATCAGCTCCACCAGCTATTCTCTGTCTTCGGTTCTCACACCAGCTTTCGGCAAAAATATGAGTTAAACCGCGGGTTGCAGGATAACGGGAAACAGCCAAAAATCCTGTTACTTCGTAGCCCGCAACGTAGCTCAGTTTTTACCGTTGTCGCGTAGCCCGCATCGTAGCTCATTTTTTTACCGTTGTAGCGTAGCCCGCGTTTTAACTCAAAAATTTGCCTGCCAAACTTATCCTGTTTTGCTTCAACTCTCTTCACCGCAAATTTTTAAGTCAAATTCGCTCGTATGCATGAACCACCCTTGGAGCGTGTTTGACTTATATTTTTGCACCACAAACTAATACAGAAAAGCAGGATATTTTTGCTGCAGTACCATCAGGGCTGGATTCGCGTTTCCATGGGAATGACAAGCGTTTTCACAAAAGCACTGAAACCGTAGTTCCCAGCAGTAGCTTTCTTTGTAAAAAACAGAAGGTGGGACGTCTTATCCCACCTTCGTTCTATGTAATTAAGGGTTTATTTATTCTTGGGTAAGTTTCTTGTAGGCCAGGTATCTTTCCTTAAAGAAGGTAGCTGCGCCTTCGCTAAGTGTCTTCGCCCTTTCGGGGAAGATGGTTTTCAGGCGGGAATAGCGTGTCTCGGCATCCAGGAATTCCTGAACGCTTACGGTAGGCTCTTTACTATCCAGGGTCAGGGGGTTTTTACCCTGCAATTTATTAAGTGGATTGTAGCGGTACATCAGCCAATAGCCTGCATCCACAGCCAGTTTCTCGTGTTTTTGCGCCATGGACATATCGATACCATGATTGATGCACGGAGCGTAAGCGATGATTATGGACGGCCCGGGATAAGCTTCCGCTTCCTGAATTGCCTGCATCGCCTGGTTTTTATTGGCACCCATAGCAATACTTGCCACATAAACATAGCCGTAGTTCATCATCATCATGCCGAGGTCTTTTTTATTGGTGCTTTTTCCGGATTCGGCAAAACGGGCGATGGATCCCATAGGTGTAGATTTTGAAGCCTGGCCGCCGGTGTTTGAATAAACTTCCGTATCCAGCACAAACACATTGATGTTGTGGTTGGAAGCCATCACATGATCCAAACCGCCATAACCAATGTCGTAAGCCCAGCCGTCACCGCCGATAGCCCAGATCGATTTCTCGATGAGGTAATCCTGCAGTTCAATGGCTCTGCGCATCAGTTTGGCACAGCCTTCACAGGCTTTTTCTTTGGCTATGGGAAGCAGCGCTTTCAGCTTGGCAGCGTTTTCTTTGGATGCGGTATCCACGTTGTCCCAATTTTCCAAGCGGGAAACAATCAGCTCTTTCAAAGTAGCGTCGATATCTTTTTCTTTTAAGTGTTCCAGCGCCAGTTTCAGCAGCTTGCGATGAGAGCGAACTGCCAAGCGCATGCCGTAGCCGTATTCGGCGTTATCTTCAAAGAGGCTGTTTGCCCAGGCGGGGCCTTTGCCATCTTTGTTTGTTGTGTAAGGAACCGTGGGGAATGTTCCGCCCCAGATTGATGAGCAACCCGTGGCGTTGGCAATAATCATGCGGTCGCCAAAAAGTTGGGTAAGCAGCTTGATATAAGGTGTTTCACCGCAACCTGCACAAGCACCGGAGAATTCTAAAAGCGGTTGTTTGAACTGGCTTCCTTTAACTGTACCTTCCTTGAAATTTGCCATCACGTCGTTGGGCAGGCTTTCGTAGTATTCGTAGTTAGCCTGTTCGCCTTTGGTGCGTTCATCTTCAATTGGGCTCATTACCAGCGCGCTTTTGGGGCATTCGTTCACGCATACACGGCAGCTTTGGCAATCGTCGATGTACACTTGAATTTTGTATTGATAGCCTTCAGCGCCTGTAGCTTTAAGGGTATTAAAGCTGGCAGGTTTATCTTGTAAATCACCATCTTTTATCAGCTTAGCACGGATAGCGGCATGCGGACAAACGAAGGAACACTGATTGCACTGAATGCAATTTTCAGAAATCCAATGCGGAACATTGGCAGCCACACTGCGTTTTTCCAGCTTAGCTGTGCCGATTTCTACGTAACCATCCAGAGTCATTTCGCTTACTTTAATCTGGTCGCCCATTTCGCGCATGATCGGCTCTATCACCTGGTTGGTGAAATCGTTCGAGCCATCCGGAACCAGCTTTTTAGGAGGCGTGTTACAAGATGGTAATGTGTTGGGAACATCGATCTGGATAAGGGCTTCGTTAACTTTATCCACAGCGTTAAGATTCATCTGCACAACATGTTCACCTTTGCGGCTGTAGGTCTTCTTGATGGATTCTTTAATTAGTTTAATAGCTTCTTCGCGCTCTAAAACTCCGGAAATCAGGAAGAATGCCGTTTGCATAACGGTGTTCACACGTCCGCCAAGCCCCACTTCTTCGGCTATTTTTAAGCCGTCGATGTTGTAGAACTTGATTTTGCGCTCAATGATAACTTCCTGCATGGCACAGGTAAGCTTCTCGAAAGCCTCGGTGCTGTTCCAATTGGAATTAAGCAGGAATACGCCATTTTGTTTGATTCCACCCAGGATGTCGAAACGGCCGATGAAAGCTTGATTGTGGCATGCCACAAAGTCCTCGTGGGTAACCAGATACTGGCTGTGAATGGGGGTTTTGCCAAAACGCAGATGGCTACGGGTAATCCCGCCGCTTTTCTTGCTATCGTATTGGAAATAACCCTGCACGCTCATATCGGTATGATCGCCGATAATCTTGATGCTGTTCTTGTTAGCGCCAACTGTGCCATCAGAGCCTAAACCCCAGAATTTGCAACTGATTGTGCCTGCGGGAAGGCTGCTGATGGTTTCGGTTATGGCTAAGGACAGATGGGAAACATCATCCTCGATACCAACCGTGAAACCATGGAAGCCCTTGGCAGCAAGGTGTTTATACACTGCCAAAACCATGGAAGGGGTAAATTCTTTGCTGGACAGGCCATAGCGTCCACCGATGATGAAGCTGCCAGCGCGGTCTTTCAGTGCAGACACAATATCCAGATAAAGCGGTTCGCCGATTGAGCCAGGTTCCTTGGTTCTATCCAACACGGCAAAACGTTTTGCACTTTTGGGAACTGAAGCCAGGAAACTTTCCACGCAGAACGGACGATATACGCGCACTTTAATCATGCCCAATTTCATGCCGCGTTCTTTGTTCAGATAATTGATGGTTTCTTCAATAGTTTCACAACCGGAACCCATGGCTACGATGATATCTTCGGCTTCGGGATGACCAACATAATCAAACAGATTATAGCTGCGGCCAATCTTATCTGCTACTTGTTTCATGGTTTCGGCGATAATTGCAGGAGCTTTTTGATAGTATAGATTGCTGGTTTCGCGTCCCTGGAAATACACATCAGGCGCGTGCTGACCAACTTTCATGCGCGGGTT
>JAVEUB010000298.1:0-3494 GCA_034005785.1 Cloacimonas sp. (SeqCode)
CTCTTACCGCCGGGTTGAAACCCGTCGCTAAGAACTGCCATCCCTGGCGGGATTCTTTAAAGATTTTGAAAACATTATAGCTGGCTCTTATGTAGAGTAAATGTGGATTGGCAAAACCTCGCCCATTTATGCTCCACCACCGTAAAGAAAACACAGCATAACTTGGTTCGGATAATTGAACAGTCTCGAAATAATGGAAGAATGCCAGTATCAGAATCGGCTTGACAAAAAAACCACAAAAGATGATCGTAGCAATTAGCGTGCGGAGCGCTATATTATATAAGTACGCATTATTTATTACACGAGGAGCCAACATGGATGATATAAAAGGAATTAGAACTATAGTCCTCAATCAGGGCAATGCTCAGGAGTTGCGGGACAAAATCCGTCACTATTTTCACCAAACATTTTCTATAGAAGATAAGCTCTATGAAAGCCTTACGGAGGACAGTGCATTCTATTTGCGGGCTGATCCTTTGCGCCATCCTTTGGTATTTTACATAGGGCACACAGCAGTTTTTTACATCAATAAGCTAAATATTGCCCGCATTCTCAGCACCCGGATAAATCCTGATTTCGAATCCATGTTTTCCGTGGGTGTGGATGAAATGAGCTGGGACGATCTTAATCAGGCAAACTACAATTGGCCTCCGATTCCTGCTGTACGTGCCTATCGGGCTGAAGTGCGCGCTTTGGTGGATAACCTTATTACTACTCTGCCCATGCCCGAAAATGGCATCACTTGGGATAGCCCCTGGTGGGCAATAATTATGGGAATAGAGCATCAGCGCATCCACTTGGAAACGTCATCGGTGTTAATTCGCCAGTTACCGATAAACATGGTGCAGCAACTGGAATTCTGGGATATCTGCCATGAAGCGGGGAAAGCACCCCAAAATGCACTGTTAGAAGTTCCCGGTGGGACTGTGGAACTGGGCAAAAGCTTTGATGATCCGCTGTATGGATGGGATAATGAATATGGGCATAAACGGTTTGCGGTTAAGGAATTCATGGCCTCACGCTATCTGGTTTCCAATGCCGAGTTTCTGGAGTTTCTGGAAGCTGACGGATATGGGCAAGAGAAATTCTGGACGGAAGAAGGCTGGGCCTGGCGCAGCTATCAGCAGGCAGAACACCCGCGCTTCTGGCTAAAGGCCGCTGATGGCACCTGGCAGCTGCGCACCATGGCCAGCATTATTCCCCTGCCTTGGAACCATCCTGTGGAAGTGAACTATCTGGAAGCAAAGGCTTTTTGCAACTGGAAAGCTCTAACTACTGACAAGCCCATTCGCATGCCAACTGAGGCCGAATGGTATCAAATGCGCGATTTGCACCTGTGCTGCGATCAGCCAGATTGGACAAAAGCTCCCGGCAATATAAATCTGGAGCACTTTGCTTCTACCTGCCCGGTGGATAAATTCTGCTTTGGCAGATTTTACGACCTTATCGGTAATGTTTGGCAGTGGACAGAAACCCCCATCTCTGCCTACCCTGGTTTTAAAGTGCACCCCTATTATGACGACTTTTCTGTGCCAACATTCGATACACGGCACAATATGATTAAAGGCGGTTCCTTTATCTCTACGGGGAACGAAGCTTTGCGCTGTGCGCGCTATGCCTTCCGACGCCATTTCTACCAGCACGCGGGGTTCAGATATGTGGAAAGCGACCAGCCTGTGGAGATTGCAAACAACCTTTATGAAGACGATCCGGAAATAATCCCGCTTTGCGATCTGGATTGGGGAGATAGCCCTCTGGGGCAGAATTATCACCAGCAATTGCTGGATGCCAGCAAGCCCTATCTGGCAGAAGTAAAACCCGGCAAAGCGCTTAGTCTTGGCTGCAAAACAGGTCGCGCAGCATTTGAACTGGCACGGATATATGCGTCTGTTACTGGCTTGGATGCCACTACCCGCGTGATTCGCCTGGCTACCCAGATGAAGGAAGATGGTTTCATCCGCTATTATCGCTTGGAAGAAGGCGAGCTGGAGGTAACTGTGGAAATGAGTCTGCAAGAGCTTGGTTTGGCCGAAACTGCTGCTCGCTGCGAATTCTGGCAAGCTGACAGCGCTAATTTGAATAGCAAATTTACGGGTTATGACCTTATTCTGGCAGAAAATGTGCTGGAAAAAAGCGCTAACCCTGCAAACTTATTACAGATTGTGCACGAACGGCTTAACGAGGGAGGAATCCTGATTCTGGCTGATGGCTATAACTGGCTTGACGAAGGCGCGTGCTTAGGGGGATTTCGTAAAGATGGCGAACCCTACAGCAATTTGGCAGGAATCACGGCAATTCTGGCGCAGCATTTCAGCTTAATGTCAGAGCCAATGGATATCCTGCAAGCGCTCCGCCAAAACGGACGCCTTTGGCAGCTTAGTAAAACACAAGTGAGTGTGTGGAAGAAACTGTAAATGAAGAGACTTAGCTGTTTCTTGCTGTTAGTTGTGGCTCTGTTGCTGCCGCTTTTTGCAGAAACTATTGCCATCGGTAACGGCAACGTGCTGAATCAGGGTTTGCCAATTGAACCGATAGCCCGCTACAGCTATTCGCAGCAGCTATTTTTGGCTTCAGAGATTGGGCTAAGCGGACTTATTGACAGCCTCAGTTTTAAATACAGCGAAACCAGTAACCTCTTCTTCGAGGGGATTAAGGAGTGGAAAATCTGGCTGGGGCATAGCTCCCGCATGGTTATGGGCAGTTGGATGCCGCTTGATAGCCTGTATCTGGTATATAACGGCATGCTCTCCCCAAGCTACTTTGATGGCGGGCTGCCGGGTAATGGCTGGCTGCATATTCCTCTGCAACAAAGCTTTTACTACAATGGCAATGCCAATCTGGTGCTTGCCGTGGATGAAAATACCTACGAGTATGGTAGCTCTTCCGACGATTTTATCTGCACGAACGTTAGCCAGCAACGCGCTATTCAGTTCCAATCGCAAACCACCAATCCCAATCCGGCTGAACCGCCTGTTTCTGGTTTTACATACAAAACCCATCGCAGCAATCTACGCATCAGCCTGCAGCCGCAATATTTTGCTCCGGCTATGCCCAGTCCTGCTAATGGCGCAACTGGTATAGACATCGATACAAACCTAAGCTGGGTAAGCATTAGCGATTATTTCACTTTGCGTTTGGGCACACATCCGGATAGCCTGCAGATAATCGAAGAACACCTCAGCCAGTGTTTATGGCAACCCACAGCCCCCTTTGCCTGTAACCGCACCTATTACTGGCAGGTTACCGGAAATTATCTGGGACAGCCATATCCCTCTGCTGTGTGGAGTTTTAGCACCTATAACGATGCCATTTCGCCACCCCTTAACCTTAGCGGATTCTACGATGGGCAAGTTGTGCAGCTATCTTGGCAAATACCCCAAACAGGTACTGTGCAATACTACCGGATCTATCGCAATTCTCAGCCCTACGCGCTTTGTACATCCACAACCTGGAATGAGGCAAATGTGCAAGGCGGAGTAACTTACTTCTACAAT
>JAVEUB010000299.1:0-3493 GCA_034005785.1 Cloacimonas sp. (SeqCode)
GGCGCGAGCTTCGGTAACTTGGGTTAAGGTAGATTTTTCGAAGTTGGCAGCGCCCTGCACGGTTTGTACCAAATTCGGAATTAGATCAAAGCGGGTTTGATAAACATTCTGCACTTGAGCCCAGGCATTTTCTACGGTTACTTTTTCTTTTTGGATCTTGTTGTAACGGCCAATGAACCATCCAGCACACATTATAATGAGCAGAACGACAATGAGTAAGGCTATAAGTCCTTTTTTCATTTTATCTCCTAAGCGATTTTATCTCACTTCATAAAAAGCGCGTATATTGTCCAGCAGTTTCTTTTGCCAGGAGTTCCTGTAGGTGGGGGAGTTCCTGCGAGTGGGGGAGTTCCTGCGTCCTCGCAGGAAAGGTATGCCGACGTCCTCGTCGGTATTCAGTTAACTGTCGGCAAGACACCAACAGACCTTGCCAGCGAGACGCAGGCATTCCAAAAACCTCTCACCCCTAAACTCTTTTCCTCACTTTCAGGATCGGCACATCCAGCCAGATTCGCTTTCCCAGATCATTTTGCGCAGGAATAAGCGTGATCCCCACTGGTTTTGCCAACACTTTCGTGAGGGGAGAAATATACAAGGTATCCGCAAAAGAGCAGGGCAGGCTTAAATCCAGTTCACCTTGCTGCAAGGAAATATTAAGCTGTTTCACCTGCAAGGAATCCAATAGAAGATTGGCATTACAGCTCAGCTCGGTAAAATATCCTTTACGCTGTTGCCGGAAACTAAAGCCGTTATCGGGATAGGCTTGGTCACTTTTCAGCTTACTGCCCGGAAATCCGAAACCATTTGCAGAAAAGGTGAATTTGGAAGTATTGCTGTATTCCACTATCATCACGGCTTGCGGTAAATCAACATAAACGAGGTGGAGAGCTTTACCATCCAATTCCTTGCTAATAAATACATCCTTGCGCGCCGAGTATGGAGTAGCCAACATCACGCCCACAACAATCAATAAACCCACAAGCCCCAAAAGCAATTTCTGGTGTAGCTTAAGCTTCTTGGGCAGTTTGGTTGCATCCGGTTCATAGTATAGCTGTTTATGCAGCCCCATTGCTCTATAAAGAAAATAGCAACTTAGATACACAAGCACGCCAGCCCATAATACATCACTTGCAAAATGACCACCCTGTCCAACGCGCACCCATCCAATGATACTGCCCCAAACAGCGGCCAAAAAGAACACCCCAGAACTAAGTAAATGGGATTTCTTGCGTAATACAAAAGCAAGTGCAAAGAAGTAAAAACCGGTAGTGGCATGTCCACAGGGAAAGGACTTTCCAGGGCTGGAAACATCGTACGTTAATGGCTCTTCGTAGGCATAGTTTCCTCCGAATTCCACCACATCCCGTGGCCGTGGCCGGCCCCAGTTATCTTTAAGAATGCTATTCACTATTATACCTGGCCCGATAAGCATGGCTAAGACTAAGTAAATGGTTATCTTCCGGAAAGGCAAATATTTAATGCGGCTGTAACCGAGGATGAACAGCACCAACGAGCCAATACTGATAATTAAGGCAGGGATATTGCCATAATGATAGATAAATTTGGAGATAGGGCTGTTTTCGAAAGCCCAACCGCTAAGGGGAGAAAAGTAATGGCTTTGGATCTTAATATCCAGATTACTGCTGCGGAAAATATAAGTTCCCCAAGCCAGAATTAGCAGCGGAAGAATAAAATCCCAGGTTAAAAGGAAATGACGGCTCTTACGAACCGCCATCTCTGTTATGTTTGAGTTGATCATTTATTCAGGTTTTGCTTCTTCGTCTAAAGCAGGTATTTCAATTTCCACTTCAGGGGTAGCTTCATCAATTTCCTGGGCAGGAACTTCTTCCACTACAGGAGCATCTTCAACTACGGGAGCTTCTTCAACAACAGGAGTCTCTTCAACCATAGTTTCTTCAACTACAGCTTCTTCCATTACAGGAGTTTCTTCAACCATAGTTTCTTCAACTACAGCTTCTTCCATTACAGGAGTTTCTTCCACAACGGTTTCTTCAGCTACAAGAGCAGCTTCTTCAGCCACGGGGGCAAGCTCTGTATCTGTTTCATCTTGATCAATTTGAGCAGCTTGCTGTTTGTCGCGGGCATCTTTTTCCTGTTTCTTTTTTTGCTGTTTTACAGATTTCTCGCGCATGAACTGCTCGTGAATAGCGATGTATTCCTCTTGCAGCTTAGGATCGCGGGAGAAGAAGAAGGCTTTCACCGAAAGTATCAAGCGGCGATTATCCATATCCAGTTCAATAACCTTTAAAGGTAATTCTTCACCTATATGGAAGGCGTCATCAGAGTGTTCCAGCTTGGGTAAAGCAAGGTGGGAAATAGGAATAAAGCCCTCTACAACGTCGCTGCCCATAGGCACATCAACTAACAGACCCTTGGGGATCAATTTGCTGATTTTGCCTTTCACTTCAGTATTTACGGGCAGAGTTTGGTTCAGAGTTTCCCACGGATCGGGCATAAGCTGTTTCACACCCAGGGCAATGCGATGCTGCGCACGGTCGATAGACAGTATTACAGCTTCCACTTCCTGGTTTTTACGATACATTTCGCGGGGGTGATAGATACGCTTGGTCCAGCTGATATCAGAGATATGCACCAAACCATCGATACCTTCCTCAATTTCCACAAAGGCTCCAAAAGCAGTAAGGCTTTTCACCTTGCGGGTAAGGATGGTACCCATGGGATAGCGATCTTCGATGGTAAGCCAGGGATTGGCATCCATTTGTTTCATGCCCAAGGAAATACGTTTGTTTTCCTTATCCAGTTCCAGCACGATGGCGTTAATAGTATCGCCGATTTTTAGTATCTTGCGGGCATCGGCAATCTTCTTAGTCCAGCTCATTTCAGAGATATGCACAAGACCTTCCACTCCGGGTTCGATTTCCACAAATGCGCCGAAAGACTTAACGCTCACCACTTTACCGGTAATGCGTGTGCCTTCGGGGTACTTGATTTCAATGGTTTCCCACGGATGCGGAACAAGCTGTTTCAGACCCAGCGAGATTTTGTTGGTTTCAGGATCAAAATTGATCACTTTCACCTTTACTTTATCGCCTATCTGCAGCATTTCGGAAGGATGAGAAATCTTGCCCCAGGACATGTCGGTAAGATGGAGTAAGCCATCAATACCGCCAAGATCAATAAAGGCGCCATATTGAGTAATATTCTTTACTTCCCCATCCAGTTCGGAATCGATTTCCAGCTTAGCCAGTAATTCCTGGCGTTTAATGCTGGCTTCTTCTTCCAGCACCTGGCGGCGGGAAAGGATGATGTTGCGGTGTTCTTCATCAATATTAACGACCTTGAAGACAAGCTCCTTGCCGATGAATTGATCAAGATTGGGAATGGGTTTAAGGGACATCTGTGAACCTGGCAGGAAAGCTTCGATACCAAGGATATCTACAATCATGCCGCCTTTAACTCTGCGTCGGATAACGCCACTAAGTGTGCTACCGTCGGCATAGGCATTCTTAAT
>JAVEUB010000300.1:0-3492 GCA_034005785.1 Cloacimonas sp. (SeqCode)
GCCATATTAAGATGTATGCTATATATTTATCATCACTTTACGAGATACTTTCAAAAAATTCTGGGGGGATGTGTGGTAAAAGCGCTGGCATTCCCCAATTTATTCCTGTCATTCCTGCCTACGAGCTTGTGCGAAAACTGCAAAACCTTCTGTCATTCCCGCGGAGGAGACTGTATGAAAACTGCAAAACCTTCTGTCATTCCCGTGGAGACGGGAATCCAGCCCTGGTGAATCCCGTTAGGGATGACACTATTAACATATTGCAATTTATACATATATCTACCGTTCTTACAGACCTTATAAATGGGCTGGATACCCGCCTCCGCGGGTATGACAAGAGTTTTCGCACAAGCTCGGAGGCGGGAATCCAGCCCTGGTGAGTTCCATTAGGGATGATACAAATGAAGCATTGCAGTATATGCATATATCTACCGTTTTTACGGAACTTATAAATGGGCTGGATACCCGCCTCCGCGGGTATGACAAAACGTTTTCGCACAAGCTCCTCCGCGGGTATGACAAAACGTTTTCGCACAAGCTCCTTCGCGGGTATGACAAAACGTTTTCGCACAAGCTCCTTCGCAGGAATAACAAAACGTTTTCACACAGCCTCCTACGCGAGTATGACAAAACGTTTTCGCACAAGCTCCTACGCAGGAATGACAATGATAGAACGGAAATAAAGGAAAAAATAAAGGGAATGCCTGTTTTCACTGCGCACTTGACAAAAACGGCTGCTCTGCTGAATGGTGATTTCCTTAGCGTGCGCCCCAGTAGCTCAGTGGATAGAGCGCCGGTTTCCTAAACCGTTGGTCGGATGTTCAAGTCATCTCTGGGGCGCCAAATTATTTTAGGAAGTGAGAAATAATTGGCATCATCCAATCTATACACAATTGCCGCTTTTTATCAAAGCAGAGAACTCCAGTTTGGCTTGATTACTGCGCTTGAATTGGGTCAATGCACCATCGTGACAGAAAGTGGGGCACTGATAGAGCTTAGCCAGGCGCGCCTGGTTTATTTTGGAAATGTGCCTATTGCTGTTACTGATCCGGTAGAGATTCTAAGGCAATTCCGCCAAGCTCTTCAGGTAGAGGCGGTTAGATTTGTTACAGTAGATTTTAGCTTTCTGGAATACACGGAACTTACGCTATTGCAGATAGCAGAAAAACTTCAATTAGAAAATGATCTTGAGCATCTTGCCCTATACATTTACCTGAAAGACCATAAAGAACTGTTTTCCGCTAAAAAGGACGCTTTCCGGCTGAAAAGCGGCGAAGAACAACTTGCGTTTCGGGCTGAAACAAAGGCATTTCAGGCACGGGAAGAATATTTGGAAGATGTGCGCAAGTTCCTTTCGGGTGCTCAGCTTAGCGTTTCCTCGGAAGATAAACTGTTCTCTGAACTACCATTTATTGGATGCGAAAAAAGCCAGCGTGATCTGTATAAATTGATCTTGAATGCATATCCGCAGCTAAAACCGGAAGAAGCAGTTAAGGCTTTTCGCATACGCTGCGGCGAGTTACCTGCAGTTGTTGATCCTGCGATTGCAGAATCCGGTATTCCTATTGGTTGGTCGCGCCAGTTGGTGAACGAAAATCTGCTGCCCTGCGTACATCTTGAAACCGCGGGCAGTGCTTTCTGTATCGATGATGAGGACACCAGGGATTATGATGATGCCCTTAGCCTGCTAAGGGATGGGAACCTGTGGAAATTGGGCATTCATGTAAGCAGCGTGGCATCAAGGATTGAACCTGGAAGCAGGCTGTTTAGCGAAGTGAGTAAACGAGTATCCTCATTTTATGCAGCTAATTACATAGCTGCGCTGTTACCGCCCCAGTTCTCTGAAGGTGAGCTAAGCCTAATCGCAGGAACAGTACGTCCCGTTGTCTCATTATACCTGTGGCTGGATGAGGAGTTTACCATCATAAAGCAAGATATCCGCAGCGAGCAGATCTCCATCAGCCACAATTACAGCTACCGTGAAGTGGATAAACACATTACAGAAGAACCCTTTTCCCAGCTAAAAAAGATATGCCAGAAAATGAACGAAAGGCGCGAAAGCTCGCACATTCAGGAAAAACCACGTTTCTACTATTACCTGAAAGAAAAAATGGGAAAACTGGAGATGCGCAAGATAGATAACTATAGCCCTGCCCGGATCATTGTGGAAGAAATGATGATCCGTTTCAATAGCTCCCTTGCCGAATTCATGCGGGATAAACAAATTCCGGTGCTCTATCGTAACATCAGCCAGTATTATAGCTCTGGCGAGGCAAATCCTGCCAGTCAGGCTTACCTTAGCACAAGCGCAGAATACCATCCCGGGATAGGTACTGCGGCATATTTGCATGGCACATCGCCCATCCGTCGCTACACAGATTTACTAAACCAATACCAATTGATCGCTGCTTTGGCTGGTGAAAAAGCCCCCTTCAGCGCAGAATACATGGAAGAAGGTATCCAGCATATAGAAAAGCGGTTGAATTTGCTTAAGGAAGTAGCATTCCTTAGCGAACGCTATTGGTTCCTTAAATACATCGAGGCGAATTTGCTGCATGCACCAGTGGATGCTTGCCTGCGCGCGGCAAATAATGGCAAATTGCGCCTGGAAATAATGCCTTGGGGAAAACAAGTGCTGGCTATTTGTGATAGTTATCCTAAGACAGATTCATTTAAGATAGTGGTTTATGCGGTGGATTTGGGGGAAGGGGTTGTGAAGATTGATCTGCTGTAATTTAGTTAAGAGTTAAGCTGCGCTAAGTGTAGGGTAGGATGCCAATCCTACAGGTAAAAAATAGGACGCAGATAACGCGGATCGACTGGATTTACGCAGAAAACGATCTTAGGTGACAGGTGACAGGTGACAGGGGAAGGGTGAAAAAGGCTCGGGAAATGCCATACCGATGTCACTTTCATACATATTCCAGCTACGTAACTGCAGTTATAGGGTGTATGCTATTTTTGCCACCGAGAACACCGAAATCACCGAAGGTAAAGAAAAGCTAAAGATGCTTGTACCTGACATAATTTGTTCACTAACCGCTTTCCAATCCCTCTCTTTATCCGCGTAAATCCAGTCGATCCGCGTTATTTGCGTTCTATTCCTCTTTCTTTGCGTAAATCCAGTCGATCTGCGTTATCTGCGTTCTATTCCTCTTTCTCTGCGTAAATCCAGTCCATTCAGTTATCTGCGTTCTATTCTTTCTCACCGTATTAGCGCCAGTTTCCCTCGTCTGATATTCCCCTCAGCATCGCCTACCACAAAGTAATAAACGCCGCTGCTACACGGTTTGTTAGAGCTACTTGTGCCATTCCATTCGAAGCGGGAAAACACATTTTCCTTAATCTTGGCTACCAATGCTCCGGAGGCATCGTAAATTCTGCACGTGCTTTCTCCTGCAGGCAAGCTGTCGTCCGGAAGATTAACTATCTGCACGCTAGGATGCTGAGCAGGGCGGAAGGGATTGGGAAAGGCTTTCAGCAGATCGGAAG
>JAVEUB010000301.1:0-3487 GCA_034005785.1 Cloacimonas sp. (SeqCode)
ATCTTGCCTATAATTTGAACCACGGAGAGCGCAATATCAAGCTGTTCGAGCTTGGCAAGGTATATCTAAAAAAAGGTGCTACACATACTGAACCTTTCCAGTTGTCTATAATCTTTAGTGGGCAAAATAATGAAGAGCACTGGCAGGTTAAAGCTGCACCTATCAGCCCTGCATATATCAAAGGAATGTTTGAGGAGATGTTAAAGCTACTCAGGATTGAAGAATTCAGCCTTACTCCCTGTAACTTACCTTTTATTGTAGGTTCCGAAAGTTCCGTTTACACGGTTGGCAACAACGAACTGGGCTATTATGGCAAACTAAGCGCAGCCGTGGGCGAAAGCTTTGGAATAGACCTGATCGAGCTGAAACAAGATATCTGGATTGTGCAGTTCGAGGTGGAAACCCTGATCGAGCTTACCAGAGGGAAAAACATGGTGTTCAGCCCCATTCCCCGCTTTCCGGCTGTTAACCGGGATTTATCTTTCGTAATAGCCAATTCCGTTAGCTACCGCGAGATAGAAAACTGTATCCGAAGCATGGACAGCGAACTGATAAGTGAGCTGAAGGCTTTCGACGAATATCGCGGAAAACAAATTCCTGAAGGCTTCCGCAGCCTTTCACTACACATAAAATTTCAGGACAAAGAAAAAACATTGACAGATGAACGTATCGATCAAATGATTGATCTCGTAAAAAAGAAACTACAGGATACTTGGCAAATAACAATGAGGTGATAAAGATGGAAAGTAATGCACTGAACCTACAGGACAAGATTCAAAAGCTTATCGATCAATATACTCTGGATAAACAAAAATTGGAAGCCCTGGCTGCTCAAAACCAGCAGCTAACTGAAGAAAACTCCCAGCTTTTTGCTCAGATCGAAGCCAACGGAATGGTTGCAGGAGAGCAAGATAGCAAATTGAAAACATTGCAAGAAGAATTCAATGCTATGGAACAAAAATACAATGACCTACAAAAAATGCTTACCGGCTTTGAAAGCATTGCCGAAAGTGCTATCAGCAAGATAGACAGTATTTTTCCCCTGCTTGAAAACGGGGAATAGTAATGCAATCTGTTGAAGTGGAGATCTTTGGTCGTCGCTTTCGTTTACGTAGCGACGATCCTTTGCGTACCAGGAAAATAGCTGAAGAAATCAACTCTCAGATCGCGGAATTAAGTGATCATTATGACGACCTCGATTTTACCAAGCTGCTTCTACTGATCTGCCTTCAACAACAAGAACAAGTATTAACTTTGGGCGAGAAAAACTGTGGGCTAAGCTCCGATCTTGAACGCCTGAACCAGATGATCTCAATGATCATTACCGATGTTTAGCAGCCTGCAGAATTCGTGATATGGATTGCAAAAAAGCTAATAAGATATTGGGAACCAAGCCATGAGTAGCATGCGCGCCGGCAAGATCCGGATACATAAAGCTCACAAGGTAGGTGCCCACCTAATGCTTGGCTTTGTTAGGACAAGCATACACGGTTCATGCGGGCTATTTAATTCGCCTTGGAAAGCCCAAGGCTATATAGATTTTTTACAAATAAGGAAATTAATATGCCATCGATAAATCCTATCGTAGCTCTGATAATTGGGGCAGTAATTGGTTTTGCTATAGCGCTGATTATCTACGTAATGCGAAGAAACAGCACTTTTAAACTGATTTCTCAGGCCACCCAAATTGCCGAAGATATTAAAAAAGAAGCCCGCCACGAATCTGATACAGCCAAGAAAGCTGCCATCGTGGAGGCACGTGAAGAATCGTTCAAGCAAAAACGCATCATGGACGAAGAAATCAAGGAACGCCAAAAAGAACTGCGCGTGCAGGAAAAGAAATATAATGAACGCCTTGGCACCCTGGATAAACGCCTTGATTCCCTGGATAAAAAAGAAAATAACTTAACCGAGCAAGAACGGAAGCTGAAAGCCAAAGAAGATGAGCTGTCCCAAAAAACCAGTGAGTATGAAAAAATAATAACCGAACAGAAGAATAAGCTTGCCGAAATTGCAGGCTTAACCCGCGAACAAGCACTGGCTAAACTACGCGAAGAGCTGATCTCCCAGGCACGGCAAGTAGCTGCGAATGACGCCCGCTTAACCATTGAGCAGCTAAAGCTTGACGCCAACAAGAAAGCCTCTGAAATTCTCTCTACAGCAATCCAACGGATGGCAGTAGATTACGTTTCCGAAACCACTGTATCGGTTGTTTCCCTACCTTCTGATGAGATGAAGGGACGTATAATAGGCCGCGAAGGCCGAAACATCCGCACTTTCGAGAAAGCCTCCGGTGTGGATTTGATCATCGACGATACCCCTGAAGCAGTTGTGCTATCGTGTTTCGATCCTGTGCGCCGCGAAATTGCCAGGTTATCCTTGGAAAAACTAATCTCAGACGGCCGCATCCATCCTGGACGAATCGAAGAAGTGGTAGCCAAAACAGCTAAAGAAATGGACGAAACCCTTATCAAGATAGGCGAAAAAGCCGTGCTGGAAACCAATATTCACAATATCTCCCCGAACCTGATAAAGGTTTTGGGGCGCCTGCATTATCGCACCAGTTATGGCCAAAATGTGTTGCAACACTCCATTGAAGCAGCCTGGATTTGTGGCATATTAGCCGCAGAACTTGGTCTGGATCAGGAAATTGCCCGTCGTGCTGGCTTGCTGCATGATATTGGGAAAGCTGTTGACCACGAATTCGATGGCACACATGCCATTATCGGTGCTAATTTAGCCCGTAAAAACGGAGAAGGGAAACTGATTGTAAATGCCATTGAAGCTCACCATGAAGAAGTGGAAGCTCTATCGGTTTATGCAGCTTTGGCTCAATCTTCTGATGCTATTTCCGGTGCCCGACCCGGTGCCCGGCGCGAAATGCTGGAAACCTATATGCAGCGTCTTGCCAAGCTGGAAGACATCGCCAATGCCGTGGAAGGCGTTAGCAAATCATACGCCATTCAAGCAGGACGCGAACTGCGCATCATTGTGGAACCCGGCGTGATCGACGAAAGCAATACCGCCCTATTAGCCACAGAAATTGCCGCTTCTATCGAAAAACAAGTACAGTATCCCGGACAGATCAAAGTAACGGTAATCCGCGAAACGCGACAAATTGCCATGGCAAAATAGATGAAAGTGCTCTTTTTTGGCGATGTTTATGGCAAAGCTGGAAGACAGGCATTATTAACCGCATTACCCGGCCTGAAAGATGAATTCAGGCCGGATTTTATTGTTGCCAATGCCGAAAACCTGGCTGATGGCAAGGGCCTCACAGAAAAGACCTTGCACCCTTTGCTAAGTGCAGGTGTTGATGCGGTAACCGGTGGTAACCACCTTTGGGATAGAAATGAGACTCTGGATTATATCCGCAGCCAAGCAAACATTGCGAAGCCGATGAATTACCCTGAAAGCACTCCCGGAAATCCCTTTGTGGTCGTTACAACAGGGGCGCTTAGCCTTGGTCTCATCTGTCTTTGTGGCC
>JAVEUB010000302.1:0-3481 GCA_034005785.1 Cloacimonas sp. (SeqCode)
GCCAAACAAGCTGACAAACATGCCTATTCTTTTTTTGCCAGGCATTACGACGAATACATGGCTCATGTAGATTACGAACTGTGGATTACCCGCATTTTGATCTGGCAAAAACAGTATTCCACGCTACAATTAAAGCGAGTTCTGGAGCTTGCTTGCGGCACAGCTAATGTATCCAACCGCCTTGTGCACAAGGGTTACGCTGTAGATGCTTGCGATCTTTCCGCGGAAATGCTTATTGTAGCCGAAAGCAAAGCCATGAAACCCCATCTGTACCAAGCATCTCTAATAGATGAGATACCCCAAAAAGGCTATGATCTTATCTTGTGTATGTTTGATAGTGTGAACTATTTAACCAAAGCAAGCGAACTTTCCACCATGCTAACGCAAGTGCATAGAGCACTGGCAGATAATGGTTTATATATCTTCGATGTTTCCACTTTCGCAAACAGCGAAGAGAATTTTGAGGATATCTGCAGCATGACCCGCACCAGAAATGGCTATCTTGTGCATCAGGCGTGGTTTGAAGCGCTTCATATGAAGCAGAAATCGAGCCTGAATTACTTCCGTAAAGAGCTGATCGGCTTCAGCCATCATTATGAGCAGCACCAACAGCAAGTGTACATGTGCCATGAGCTTATAGAGTTGATAAACAATTCTCCCCTCAAGCTGCTGGCAATCCATAGCACCGAAAGCAGCATGAACTTCTATCCGAAACACCTAAATGGGATTGATAACAAATATTTCCGCCTCTTTTTCGTTCTTCGTAAAGAGCCTTAATTGAACGCACTTTACCAAAGAGATCTCCATTTCCAGCTTAGTCATCCCCTTTTTGCCGGAATAGATGAAGCGGGACGGGGTCCCCTGGCTGGACCAGTGGTAATTGCTGCGGTAGTATTGGATTATTCCAAGCCTCTCGAAGGGCTAAATGATTCCAAAAAGCTAAGCCCTAAAAAGCGGGAAATACTATATGAGCAAATCGTTGCAAGTGCACTGGATTACAGCATTGTAGAGCTTGATGCAGAGTATATTGATGAGCACAACATCCTGCAAGCCACACTCACAGGTTTCGCAATGGCATTTTCTAAACTTGTTACCACACCCCCATTTTGCCTGATCGATGGCAAAGATACGCCCAAAAGCATGAAACCCTTTGCGCAAGCAGTAGTTAAAGGCGATTCCCTCCAAGCCTGCATAGCGGCTGCTTCAGTTCTGGCTAAAGTGCATCGGGACAGACTTATGACTTACTACGATAGCATTTATCCCGAATACGGCTTTGCCCAACATAAAGGCTATGGAACGGCTCTGCACTGCCGTAATATCCGCACTTATGGTTTATCACCTATCCATAGAAAAAGCTTTCATGTGCCGGAGGGGTGGTAAGTGGTTTGTTGTAGGGGTGCATTGCGTGCGCCCAATCCAATTTGTATGACCGCACCTCTTAAATTATATTGCCTCTGCGAAAGCCGCCGATAAGTTCATCAACATTCTTCCTTACTCGCAAACCTCTGTTTCAACACTCCCATTCCTCACCTTGAACTAACATAAGTGAGGACAAGGTGAGAGCAAGCTGAGCGGAAATACAGGCTTAGCAGCAGGGGCAAAGCAGGCAACAAGCAACCTGCTAAAGAAAGAACTTGACTAATAGTCAAGCCTAATAGCCAATGGATTTCAAATAGCTTTTTAGGAGTCATTATGAGCACTACTCCACGCGGCGAAAGACTGATAATCGCCTTAATCGGCAAACGCAATGCCGGTAAATCGAGCTTAATAAATGCTTTAACCGGGCAAGAAATTGCCATCGTGTCCAATATTCCGGGCACTACCACTGATCCTGTGGATAAGCACTATGAATTGCTACCACTCGGGCCGGTAACCTTCTACGATACTGCAGGGCTTGATGATAGCGGAGAATTGGGCGATAAACGCGTAAGCGCTACTCGCAAAGTGCTCTACCGTGCTGATATCGTAATCTTTGTGAATGACGGCAAAGAGTTCGAGGCCAGCGAAATAGAAATGATAGACCGGATTATAGAAATGGAAATCCCAATGTTGGTTGTATTTAACAAAGGTGACATCAGCTATGGCAGCAGGGAAAATATTCACTACTGCAACGAACGCAACATTCCGCACGTAAAGGTATCTACTATCACCAAAGAAGGTGTGCTGGAGTGCAAGAACGAGATTATCCGCATGGCACCCAAGTACTTAACCGAGAATCGCATTTTATGCGGTGACCTGGTTCGGCCAAACGACAAGGTTATTCTGGTTGCCCCCATAGATTCTGCCGCTCCCAAGGGACGGCTTATCCTACCGCAGGTGCAGGTGTTACGCGATCTGATGGATCACGATGCCATCGTTATTGTAGTAAAAGAAACCGAACTGTTAGCTTCGATAGCCATGCTGAAAGAGCCACCAGTTTTGGTGATAACCGATTCGCAAGTGGTGGATCAAGTTGATCGTGATGTTCCCATAGAAATTGCAATTACCACGTTTTCTATCCTATTTGCGCGTTACAAAGGCGAGCTGGATATTTTGATGTCCGGGATTGATAAATTGCGGCACTTAGAAGATGGCGATAAGGTGCTGATAGCTGAAGCCTGCTCGCACCATGTGCAAAAAGACGATATCGGTAGGGTAAAACTACCTAAATGGCTCACTGAATTTACTGGTAAAAAGCTTACTTTCGATACCTACGCTGGGCATGATTTCCCGGAAAACCTGGAAGAATATGCCGTTTGTGTGCATTGTGGGGCGTGTATGATTAACCCTATGGAAATGAATCGGCGCATCGTGGAATGCCATCGCAGAGGAGTTCCTATCACCAATTACGGCTTGTGTATATCTATGGTGCAAGGGGTTTTGGATAGGGCTGTATGGCCTTTGGAACAAGCTAAGCTTAGACGTTAGGTTTTAGTGGAAAAGTGGAAAAGTGGAAAAGTGAAAAGGTGTAACAAATTGATAGATATATGGCTGGAAAGTTCTGGCGTGTGGGCGTATTGTAGGGGCGCATTGCGTGCGCCCAAAAGTGAAAAGGTGTAACAAGATTTGAAAGTATCGGTAGTCCAGTTTAGTCCCATATTTCTTGCAGTGCAGGAAAACCTGGATCGTTTGCTATCCATGCTGGAAAGCGTTGATAGCGATTTGGTAGTCCTGCCCGAACTTGTAACCAGCGGCTATGTGTTCAGTTCGCTGGAAGAAGTTGTGCAAGTGGCAGAAAGCGTCCCTGACGGATTTGCTTTTAAGGCATTTAGCGCGTTGGCAAAACGAAAGAATTGCTCTATTGTTTATGGTTTTCCCGAAAAAGCAGACCGACAAGCCAACTTTGGGCGCACGCAATGCGCCCCTACAGCCTTCCAACCTTCCAACCTTCCATCCCTCCAACCTTCCATCCCTCCAACCTTCCAACCTTCCAACCTTCCATCCCTCCAACCTTCCAACCTTCCATCCCTCCAACCTTCCATCCCTCCAACCTTCCAACCTT
>JAVEUB010000303.1:0-3444 GCA_034005785.1 Cloacimonas sp. (SeqCode)
GTCAATAGTATTGAATCCTGCTGTACGCATGGTAACCGATTGAAACCAAGAGCTTAAGATGCGTCTGGATATCGTAAATCCTTGCATGGCACCACTGTACTCTGTGATAAATAATCCTATGAACCCAAGTATGATCAGGGCTGCAGAACTGCCCAACACTATTTTAGAATGCAACTGAAGCTTTTTTATCTTGGTGCGGGAGAATAGGTAGCGATACACATCAATCAGCACGCTAAAACCAAGTCCCCCGAAGATTATCAGCCAGGTGATGGAAAAATTCACCACAGGACTATCCACATAGTTCATTAGATTGTTCCCCCACAAGGCGAAACCAGCATTGCAAAACGCCGATACCGAATGAAATATTGAATAATAAATCGCCTGTGATACCGGTAGCGTATGCGAAAAGCTAAAAAACAACAGCACTGCTCCCATAAATTCTATCACAAATGTTACTATCACAATACTGCGGAGTAGATTCAGAACGCTTACTGTCTGCATATCACCAACCATCTTCTGCATAATGTTTTCCAGTTTTAAAGTAAGGCGTTGGCCAAGCATTAAGGCAAAAGCGGTGGAGATAGTCATGATGCCCAATCCACCTATCTGAATTAACAACAAAATAACTATCTGCCCAAACATGGTGAAGTAAGCTCCTGTATCAACCACGACAAGCCCGGTGACACAGGTTGCAGAAGTAGCGGTAAACAGCGCATCAATAAAATGGGTTACATGCCCGTGGGTAGAAGATGAGGGTAACATTAACAATACTGTGCCAACCATAATCACCGAGGCAAAACTAAGCATCAGGGAAACTGGGGGGTTGCTGGTTAACAGCTTGTAAAACTTCCCTTCGAAAGCCCTGAAGATCACAAACTGGAGAATGAAATATGTTTGACGGATAAGCAGGAAAAAGATCACAAATTTCACTTGGAAGGCGAGTAGCAGTGTGCCCAAGAGCAGCATCACCAAGTCGAAGATGATGATTTTACTTCCCTTTTTTAGGTCTCCCAATAAAACGCGGTTCAATATCGTCAACGAAAGCAAGAGAATATTCGCCAATGCCGTAACCATTTCAATTGTATGATAATAGAAATAGTAGCTTATAATTGTCTCCAGAAAGAGCACCAGAAAGCTCCATCCAGCCAAGAGATAGGCTATCACTTCTATATGGCGTAAATATACTGACTGCTTACTATCTGGCATAAAGCCCTTATTTACTCAAATCTTTTAAAATCTGCCTTTTAATCTCATCGATGCTAAATGCAGCGGAAATCGTTACCAATAATCCCGTTTTGGCAAAGTGCTCCTTCAAAGCAAAGGTCTGTCCATAGAACTCTTTTACCCTTTGGCGTATGGCCTCACCTATGTCATCAGCCCTTTGTTTCAGGGTTCCACCACATTTATCGCAAATCCCTGCTTGTTTGGGAATATGCGTAATCAGATTAAAATCCTCGCTACACTGGCTGCAAATTCTTCGGGCTTCGATGCGGCTAATGGCATCTGCTTCGCTAAGCTCCAGGTAAAATACCCGTTTAACGTTGTAATGCTCAGTAAGATACTGCGCCTGGGGCAAAGTACGCGGGAAACCATCGAACACAATTCCGCTTAAAGCAGGATCAAGAGAGCTATTCACTAGCTCAAAAACCAGCTCGTCACTTACAAGCTCACCCCTGGCAATGATGGATTTCACCTGTTGCCCAAGCTCTGTAGCAAGAGCTATTTGCTCCCGAAACAAATCACCAATATTAATGTGCTGAAAACCGGTTTCTTTGGCAAGCAGCTTGGCTTGAGTGCCTTTTCCGCTACCTTGGATACCAATGAATACAATTACATCTGTCATATATTACCTCTGTTAGAGCATTGATACATGCTTGCATAGTTCTGTCAAGGCAATTTTCGGATTTCGCTTTCGCTTGGAAATGCTTGACATGCAATACTCACACCAGAAACATGCCCCTTATATGAAACTTGAACTGAAACAAGCCCAAAATATAGCCCTTAGTCAGCAATTATACAGACAGCAGCAGCTTTTCGGAAAGGAAGGGCTAAGGCAGTTAATCACTCAGCTTGGCTATGTGCAGATAGATACTATCTCGGTAGTAGAGCGTGCACATCATCACACTGTTTGGAGTAGAATAAGCGACTACAATAAAGACCACCTTGATGAGTTACAGGCAAATGATAGGGCTATCTTTGAATACTGGGGGCATGCTGCAAGTTATCTTCCCATGGAAGATTACCGCTTTGCCCTACCCCGAATGCACAGCTTCCCCGATGCCAATTCATGGGAAAGGCAGTTCTTCGATAAATACCGGCATCTGATGGATGATGTCTTGAAGCGAATCAGCCAGGAAGGTCCCCTGGGTGCAAAGGATTTTAGTGACGATCGCTCCGAAAAACCTGTTAGTGGCTGGGGCTCTGAAAAACCTGCCAAATTAGCCCTTGATTTGCTTTTCTGGAAAGGGGAACTGATGATTAGCCGCAGGCAGGGTTTCCAGCGGATCTATGATCTGCGAGAAAGAGTTTTACCCCCTGGCTTGGATACCAGCTTCCCCAGCAAGGAAGAGCTATTCCGATATTACATTCTCCGCTCTTTAAACGCTATGGGAATTGGCAGCTTGATTGATATCCAGAGCCACTTCATGGTGAGCGGAAAAGCACAATTCCAGCCCTACCTGAACAACTTACTGGAGAGCGGCGAAGTTATTGAAAACGATATACCCGGTTTGAAGGATAAGCACTATCTTCTTCCCCACGCTTTGGAATGTCTGAACATTCCGGAAACAGTTCCTGAGCAGCTTTATCTGCTTTCACCCTTTGACAATGTGGTTATCCTGCGGCAAAGGATAAAACGGCTGTTCAATTTTGACTACACACTGGAGTGCTACGTTACCCCGTCCAAGCGCAAATACGGCTACTGGTGCTTGCCAATTTTATACAAACAGCAATTCATTGGCAGGCTGGATTGCAAAGCAAACAGGGCACAGAAACAGATGGAAATTGTCACTTTGCATCTTGAACCGGATGTTAAGCCAAATGCTGATCTGAAACGTGCCCTTCAGCATACTTTTGATTCATTTTCCCTTTTCTGTGGTTGTAAATCTACTAAAGTAATCTGATATCAAAAAAGATAAGCATACCCAGTTAACCAACATACGAGCGATTTTGACTTAAAAATTTGCAGCAGATAGAGTTGAAAGTAACCACACTTATTTTAGCCGCAAATTTTTTCAGTTAAAACGCGGGCTACAGGATAACAGAATATTGCACGATAATACTGGCTATTGAAAACAAATAACTGGCAGCCCTGCGAGATAATGTTAGTTATCGTCAGCTTTTGTTTTAACCCATCTTTACCATTTAGGAAAGTTATATACCTGCAACGCAGGCATTTAGCTATTTTATGGTCACTACACGAGTTGACGTTTTACAACTTTTCTT
>JAVEUB010000304.1:0-3443 GCA_034005785.1 Cloacimonas sp. (SeqCode)
CGCCTATCCTTTGTGCTTTCATTCCCATAGCATTGGCTTTGAATTGGCTATCGCGTCCACAATGCTAAGCCAATGCTAAGGCAATACATGCAAGGAAGGAAGAAAGCACTGTTTCTGTAGCAACTAAATTATCGTGTGGTTAACGAAGTTATCTTACTTGATACTCGTGTTGCTTACCCACTCTAATTGAATTTGAGCCATAAATATCTATATTGCAAGGCTCTAATTGTGTCATCCCTAACAGGATTCATCAGGGCTGGATTCCCGCCTCCGCGGGAATGACACACCCCTGTCACCTGTCACCTAACCCCCCTGACCCCTGTCACCTGTCACCTGTCACCTGTCACCTGACACCTGTCACCTAACCCCCTGACCCCTGTGAAACTTGTGACAGCCAATCTTTTTCAGCTTAGCTATTACCGGCTCAAGGGGGGTTTTAAGGGCATTACCTGCAGCTCCCTGGCAAAATGGACAGGCATGGATATCTGCTTTGGAATCCACATACAGATATCTGTCCCCAGCACCGAAACAGCCTTGTTGGCGTTGATGAAACCCCACATATTCCACAATCGGCATCGCTCGGTAAGCCGGATCAGAAAGCGTTTTAAGGTAGAATGCGCTTAAAACTCCAATCTGCTCGGCTTCCAGTTCGATGTTCTTGCCCTGATAGTGCCCAACCTGGCGGGGTTCCAGAATCCTTAGCTGCAAGGCACCCCAGGCTTTGGTTAAACGCAGGTATTTATCCAGGTTTTCCTCGCTTACGAAATCCCTGCCGGCACATAGCGAAAAAGCCACAGCCAGGCCGGATTCCGCTGCATTTTTGGCAGCTTCCTGCACCCAGAAAAATGATTTGGCGTTGCCTCGGAAAGCGTTGTGCTTAGCCTCATCCCAATGATCCAGGCTAATTACCACTCCTGTTAAACCTGCTTGTTTCAGGCTTTGCGCTTTGGCAGCGGTAAGTTCGTAGCCAGAAGTTAAGATCCAGAAATCTGCCCCCGGTTCTGCTGATTTTAGCAAGAGCAGTAGATCGTCAAAACGGCTTAACGGCTCTCCTCCGCTAAACTGGATATTGGCAATGCCATAGCACTGAAATTTCTTCAGGATAGTTAGCAACTGCTCTGTGCTCAAGGGTTCTGTGTGGGACAAATTCTCCCACTCGTAGCAATGCTCACAGTGCAGGGGACAGCGGCTGGTGATAGAGAAAATCATCGTCTGCAAACTGCTCTTGCAGTGTTTAATCGGGCAAATCTTGTTCAATTCGCCACGAATGAAACGGTTAAACGCCAGCGATGGCCAACCTGTGCAGGAAATAGCCCAGAAATATCTACCCCCGGATTTCACCAAGCGGGGGTATTTCTTGTCCCCATCCACAGCTTTCTTCATGGCAATCACTGCCTTTAGGGTTCTGAACGCAGTAAGCGGATTGCGGTAAGCCACAAGTGCCAGCCACAGTATATTCAGTTTTAGCAAAAACAGGATGAACTGGCACTGAAAACCGGTAATCAGCCTTTCCGGAGTACTTAAATTTGGCATTCGCTTCCCTAATTTCTCGCTTGCTTAAGCGTGGCATCGTATCTGTCGCGAGAGAACTGATTAAGCTTGCCGGGTTTAAGGAATGACTTCAAATAAGTTACATTGGGTTTGCCTTCGGGATCTCTCAGCACCTCATAATGCCCCTTGCTGTGCAGAAACACAGTTCTGGATTCGTTATCTGGGAGGGGAGGAGCATCATACACCAAGATCGCCTGATTATCAATATCGGGCATTACGAAATAATCCTTATCATCCTTGTTTAACAAGCTTTTAACGTCCAGCCCATTATGGTCGGTACCACTGCTGAGGCTAATGAATTGCTGCTCAACCTGCTGCTGTGGGGAAAAATCCATGGCTACATGATCTATCTCCCAGAACATAAAACCACATTCCAGTTTCAGCTTAATCGTATCTGCATCCAAACCGGAAAGATCAATGGGCATAACTACATCTTTCTCGGCCATAGGTCCGATCACGTTAAAATAATCCACAAATTCCCACTTACCGTGTTTTTCGACATATACAGACAGCGGAATACCTTGCTCCAGAGACCATTGTTGCTGCTGGCTGGCAGGTGTATTTTTCTGTTTTTGATACCAGGTGTTATATTTATCGCCAAACATGTTAAAGAATTGCCCCAGCGTGATATCCAACCAAAAAGAGTTTTTCGCCCGCACCACCAGATTTGCCGTATCTGCACCTTGGGGACGCTCAAAATCCAGAGTAAGGGAATTCATCTTTTGTTTGGGTGTTTCGCTGGCGTTGCTGAGGAATTTCTGATTATCCTGGGCGGCTATTAAAGGCAGGACGTTCGTGTTATCGGAAGCGTATGCAGTTTTGGGGCTGTGTAAAAGCTGTATAGTGTGGCACTTACCATATTTATCCACCAGCACTTGGCTGCCTATGGGGTGGTTTATAATCAGCAACTCAGCAAGGTTTGTGGATTGTATTTCTCTTACTTGATTGGTCATTTTAAGCTGATATTGCTGGTTAACCTGCTTAAACCCAGGCAGCGGCAAATAGTCATCCCGCTCCAGATTGGGATAAACCGCTCCACTGTAGATTTCTCCGGTGAAATCATACGTTTCGCCATCGTAGGTGTAGATGAAGGGGCAGGACTCCTTCAGCAACAAAACCAGGATGGATGCCACTACCACAAGCCCAATGCCCACCAGAACAACGTCTAAGATTACTACGCCAATGCTGAAATCATACACTTCTATTCTGGTTATCTGGCTAAGCGGCAAAGTAACCTTGCCAGGTAGGGAATCGGGAGGGCTTGATTTTGGATCCATATAAAGGTTTACCAGCGTATCCTTCCTTTTATCATAACCCTTATGCTGATATGCTTCCACATTGCCGCTGAGAGTGGAATCGCTCAAGGTGATTTCCGACATATACAGATTGTTAATCCCTTTTTTATCCCAGATCAACCGCAAAGTTTTGCCGGCAAAGGGATAGGGAGGCACTTTCTTTACATGACGCGAGACAAAGGGAGAGCAGGAATACAGCAGCAACGCAATTAGCATTACGGCAATTAAACGAATAAGCGATTTGGTGAACAACATTTTAGCTCCTTATAGGGGTTAATCTTTGCCTTGTTTTAGCCAATAACACATAATTGAATATGTAGCTCAAATTGTCAAGCTACCATTATTGCAGGCACCCTCATTTTTTCTTTTATTTCCGTTCTATCATTGTCATTCCTGCGGAGGAGACTGTGCGAAAACCCTGTAAATTAAATTATCCGCATAAGCAAGTCCCATCGGGACGATATTTCAGATAGCATTTTCCGCAACCACAGTTATATAATTGAGTCCCATCGGGACGACATATCATCAAGAAACCCATATGGTTAGCGAGGAAATTATGCCGTCCCTACAGGACTCAATACACTTCCTTGGGGCTTC
>JAVEUB010000035.1:0-14298 GCA_034005785.1 Cloacimonas sp. (SeqCode)
ACTGCCAGCACTGGGTAAATCCATAGGCTGCTTATCCCAGCGTTGCTTTTCCAGCTCTGCCATGGTCTGGCTTACAATTTCGGGATTGTCTGGAGTAAGCTTGAAAACCGATGATAGATGGATTAAGCCCCTATCCTGCAATGCGCTATGGCGATAGGAAAAATCGTGCTCCGCAGCTTTCAGATGCAAAACTGGTTTGGATGAAAGCAAGCTCTCCAGCGTAGGTTCAAGGCATTTGCTGCAATACAATACATCCATGATCTCGCCGGAATAAGCACCGGCATTCATGAACACCGCTCCACCCACACTTCCGGGAATGCCGCTGGCAAACTCCAGCCCGCTTAGCCCTTCCGTCATAGCAAAATCGCATATATCTTTCAGCAAAACACCGCTGAAAGCGCTTACAAAATTTTCATCGCGGGTAATCTTGGTGAAGCATTCCGTGCTGATCACTACTCCCCGTAAGCCTTTATCGGAAATCAGCAGGTTCGAGCCTTTGCCCAGAATGAAGTAGGGAATATTCTCGCTAAGGCAAAAGATAAGGATTTCAATTAACTGAGCTTGGCTTTGCGGTGTGCAATACACTTCCGCCGGTCCACCAATTTTGAAACTGCAATGTTCTTTCAGCAGCGTTTCAAAGCTGATGATTTTGGCTTCAACAAACTGGGGAAATGCCTTTAGAATAAGGTTTTTTACACTTTTCATAAGCCTAACATCTCCGCACTATAATCCATTGAAGAAGCGCCCGATTTCGGATACCAAGTGCTGTTCATCGTGCAATTCAATACAGCGTCCTGGCAGGATTTGTTTAAAATACTCTCCATAACGTTTTTTAGAAACGCGCGAATCCATGATCAACACCACCCCACGATCAGTTTTACTGCGAATCAAGCGTCCAAAACCCTGGCGTATCCTCAGCAGTGCGTTGGGCAGCATGAAGTGCATGAAGGAATCTTTGTTCTCGCGCTCCAGTTTATCAATAAGGGCTTCCACCAAAGGCTCAGAAGGCACTTGAAAGGGAATTTTGTACAAAATTAACAGCGATAGCGATTCGCCTTGAATATCCACACCTTCCCAAAAGGAGGAAGTACCAAGCAGCACAGCGTTTTTGCTTTTTTTAAATTCATCCAGCATCGAGCTGCGGCTACCACCTTTCCCCTGCGCAAAAAATGGTCTGTTTGCATGGTACAAGCCATCACCCAGATGGTCATAAACCGTATCCAGATCGCGATAGGAAGTAAACAGCGCCATAGTGCCCACATTGGTAACCTTAAAAATCTGCTCCAGACAACCTAAAGCCTGATTTTGGAAATACTTGTCCTTGTGTTCGGGCAAAAAACTACCGATCAGAAGCAGCGACTGCTTGTCATAATCAAAAGGTGAATCCACAATGCTCTGACGCACAACCTTTTCTGTCGTCAAACTTAAGCCGGACTGGTTCATGAAATAGCGGAAAGAACCTCTAAGCGCTAACGTAGCCGAAGTGAATACGATGCAAGGAATTGTGCTATATAGCAGCTTATGCAAATGGCTAGAAACTTCCACCGGTGCATAGCAAAGGCTGGAAGTGGGAAAATTGCGATCGGGACGGGTATTGCTTTCAATCCACAGGGCATAATTATCCAGATCAGGGTTCAGCAGGTTCAGTATCTTCTCTTCACTTTCAGCAAACCTTTGGGTGAAGGCAGTTAAGGATTCCTTCATCGCCTCCAGATTGGCTACGTGCTTGTTATTAAAAGTGCTTAGCACATTATTCAGCGCTACCATATCCTTCATGATGTTCTTGAAGGCAAGACTGAACTGACCCAGTGGCTCAAAAATATCGTCAAAGGCACTTG
The DNA here is from genome assembly GCA_034005785.1 of Cloacimonas sp. (SeqCode). Lineage (GTDB taxonomy): Bacteria > Cloacimonadota > Cloacimonadia > Cloacimonadales > Cloacimonadaceae > Cloacimonas. The sequence goes on from JAVEUB010000035.1 coordinate 1,839, forward strand.
TCGCTTTAATGCGCAGTTTACCATAGCTATCGGCTGCGCTACAACGCATGGCGGCTTGGTTAAAAATGTTTGTTAAAGGGCGGCGTTGTTCATCCAGTTCCAGATTCAGCTTGGCTATCAAAGCCTCCACGTGCTCTTTATTGGCGTCCGTCACCATGCTTTTTTTCACCGTTTGCCCAAGCTGATGCAAAAAGCCCTGCCGCTTACCACCATAGGATAATTGATTGAACAGGCTGTTGAAATCGGCAAAACCAAGATCGAAACCCAGGTGTTTGGAAGCTGCACCCATCAGATTATGTGCCTCATCGATAATCAGATAGCCGTATTCACCCAGGGTGGTTTTTTCCATCTGTGCATCGGCTAAAAGCAATGAATGATTGGCAACCACGATGGACGCTGTTTCGATATCCTTGCGCAGTTTCATCACGTGGCATTTAAGGAAATTGGGACACTTCCGCCCTCCACACAAATAGCGGTCGGAACATATCTTGCGCCACACCATGCTGAAGCGTTTGCGGTCGAAGGAAGAATTTTCTGATACATCACCGGTGTTGCTAAGCTGCTTCCAGACAAACAGATACATCAGAGCCTGAGCTTCGTAAGGGCTAAGTCCCTTGGTCTGTTCCAGCAACAGCTCTTCCCAACGCCGCTCACAGATATAATTCTCGCGTCCCTTTACCAACACGGCTTTAAAGGGCAAGGGCAGCATCTGTTTAAGCTGAGGTAAATCCTTGTAAAAAAGCTGTTCCTGCAAGTTCTTCGTGTTTGTGGAAACCACCACTTTGGCTCCGCTAACCCGGGAAAACTCCATCGCCGGAACTAAGTAGGCAAAGCTCTTCCCCACGCCCGTTCCTGCTTCCACCACCAGATGCTCTTCGCTTTTAAAGGCATTGGCTATTTGGGCTGCCATATCCATTTGTCCTGATCTGAACTCGAAATTAGGAAAGCGTTCGGAGAACAGCCCATGCTCGGAAAACACATCGGGAATGTTGGCAATCTGCCCCTTAACCTCATGCTCCAATACGTTGTTAAGCTTGCTTTTAAGATGAGTTACAGGCTTACCACCGATTGCCGTTTGGCGCTGATAAGTAACAATCTTTTTAAGGTATTCAAATAAATCACCTTCTAACTGTGCCTGCTGGCTAAGATCCATAATGCGGGCATTGGAGATAAAATTGTAGTGCTGTAAAATGTGTTCGGTAAGCGCAAAAAAGAGCTTACCCGTGGCGATGGCATCTGCATCAGCACGATGAGCATTGTTCAGCTCTATCGCAAAATGTGCCACCATCGAGGACAACTTGTGATCTGTGGTAGTGGGTAGATAAATTTTGGCAATCTCTACGGTATCCCAGTTTTTATTGATAAGGGGAAAGCTGCCGCTACGCACCAGATTATGATTGATGAAACCTAAATCGAAGGGAATATTGTGCCCAACTACGATGCTATTGCCCAAAAACTTGCAGAAATCCTGCAGCACATCCTTCACTGGAGGAGCGGATTTCAGGTCTGCAGAGGAAATATGGGTTAAATACTCGATAAATTTGGGAACTTTACCGCGTGGCTTTACAAAACTATCGAAGCGGCCAACAATTTCTCCGCCCACAAAGCGAATAGCAGCAATCTCGATTATTTCATCCCGTTCAGCGCTTAGCCCTGTGGTTTCTATATCTACAGCTACAATTTCCAGATCCTCAAAGGCAAAAACAGCCTTAGGGCTTTGGATTTCTTGCTTTTCAGGCAGGGGTAAGGGTTCTTCAGTTTCTTCCGTAGGTGTTTCTGTATCAGCTTGCATAGCCCCTCCGGGCATTTAGTCTTCTTCTTTATATAGGTTATAACGTTGCAATTTCTTAATTAAACCTTGCCGGGACAAACCCAGCTCTTTGGCAGCTTGGGTTTGGTTCCACTGGAATTTATCCATTGTCTGGCTAATCATTTTGCGTTCCAGCTCTTCGATAGCATCCTTAAGTGTTTTCCGGTTGGAGAGCATATTGATCGTCCTGTTTTGCTCATCCTGGCGGTAAACTTCTTCGCTAAAATCACTTGGTTTAATAAAACTATTAGCATCCACCAAAGTTACAGCACGTTCAATCTCGTTTTCCAATTGGCGCACATTACCCGGCCAATCGTATTCTTCCAAGATCTTCATGGCTTCAGAAGAAATGCCAGGCACACTTTTGTTCATCCGCTTATTGTATTTGTCCAGAAAGTGGATTGCCAAAAGCGGCACATCGCCAAGTCTGGTTTTTAGCGGAGGAACATCAATTCTGATCACGTTCAGCCGATAATACAAATCCAGGCGGAAATCTCCCTTTTTTACTCGATCCAAAAGTGAAACATTGGTGGCACAAACCACACGTACATTCACCTTATCAGTTTTTGTAGCCCCTACCCGTTTGATCTCTCCTTCCTGCAGAAAACGCAACAGTTTAGCTTGTGTGGATTGGCTGATATCGGCAATTTCATCCAAGAAGAAGGTGCCACCATCGGCAATTTCAAAAAGCCCTTTTTTGTCATAAGCAGCACCGGTAAAGCTGCCTTTCACATGACCAAAAAGCTCGCTTTCCAGCAAAGTTTCCGGCAAGGCACCGCAATATTGAGCCACAAAAGCTTTACTACGCCGGTCGCTGCTGTAATGCAACGCTCTGGCAATCAGTTCCTTACCTGTTCCGCTGGGACCTTCCAGAAGCACTGTGGTAGGGGTGTCCTTCACTTTATCAATTATATCAAAAATCTTGGACATTTCTGGGCTGGTACCAATGATATTGGCATACTGATTGCTCGAATTTAGTTGTTCACGGATAATAGCGTGTGTTTTTTCCAGATTAGCACTGCGGATGTTTTCCACAATCACGATGATCTGGTTGGACAGTGCAGAGAGCAAATTTATAATCCGTTCCGAGAAATAATGCGAACCACTTTCGCAGAATAACAGCACAACACCCAGAATATTCTTGCGTATGGGGAGGGGAAGTACCAGAATGTTATTGTAACTTGGCGCAAAATGGGGCTGCTTGTAATTCTCAAGCTTACCACTACCATACACCTGCGTACAGAGGTTTTGGAATTGGTCGTGGTTTTTATCATCATGCGAAAAATTGTTGTATAGCTTATACTCCCAGGCATCGGGTAAGTTGGGGTTTGCATGCAGACAAAGGATACCACCATCGGCTTCGGCAATTTCCACGAGCGAGGTTAAAGATTGCTCTATCAGTACATCCAGATCTGTAATGGTATTCAATTTCTGGGTATTCTCGTAAAACTGGTTCAGCAAGTTTTCTTCAAATTTCACTTCTTGCATTTGAGAAGCGTACTCGCGGGAGATCTTTTGCAGCAGGATGTCATTCTGTTCCAACAGCTTAATGGAGCCGTATTGCTTAATGATCTTCTTGTTATTTTTAAGGATTTGCAGTGCCTGCTCCCATTCTTCCATATCCAGCAGCACTCCTGCCAGTTCGTAATTAGCCAGGGACAGCTCGTAATTGCTGCCGACCTCTACAAATAGCTTTATGGCATTTTCCAGATGCTCTTTTGCGGCATCCAGATTTTTGCGCTCCAGCAGTGCACGCAGGTAATATGAGCGACCTATCTCAAAGGGAAAATTTTGTTCTATCGCCAGTTTTTGGGCTTCACTGATGTAGTAATCAGCACTTTCCACATTGCGAGTTTTAATAAAATAGAAGGCTTGCTTCTGGCAACCTTCGATCACTTTTGCCCGGGCTGCCAGAGATTTAAAGAAATCAAGGCTTTCCACCAAATAGCGGTAAGCTTCCTTAAATTTATGCAGCTTGGTAAGCACACTGCCCAGGTTTCCATATAACTCGGCTTTTATATAATCATCACTTACCGAGGGTAGCAGCTCTAAGCCCTTGAACAACAAGTCGTAAGCCAGGTTCAATTCATCTTGTTTTTCATACACTTCACCCAGATTATTGAAGCTGCGCAGTAGCCCTTCATTGAAGCTGATTTCCTGCGATTTACTGATTGCCTGTTCGTAGTAAGAAATGGATTCTGTCCAATCTCCCTTCTTGAAATACAACGCACCAAGATTATTGAGGGAAGCGATAATATTGCGATAAAAGGCAAATTCAATGGCGGTTTCCAGCGATTTCTTCAGGGCATCTTCTGCTCTGGTAATCTCGCCGTTATCCATCAGGGTAATGCCAATGTTGTTATAGATATTAGTAATGTTATAAGGCTCTGCCAATAGCTTTTGAATCTTGAGTGCTTCCTCCAGATAGTAAAGCGATTTTGAGGGGTCACCCTTATCTGCCATCAGTCCGCCCAAGTTATTGTAACACACAGAGATGCCATTAAGGTTGTAATACTGCTTTTCCAGGGTTACACTTTTTAGGAAATATTGCTCACTGCGGTCCCAATCGCCCTGAAACATATATAGCACGCCCAGATTGTTGTAAATTGCGGCTAAACCGCTATGATTGGAGGCAAGGGAATACATCGTTTCAGCTTCTTTGAAAACTTCTTCTGCTTGCTCCCATTCGTTGATATAGTAGTGAATCTTTCCACGTATTTTACGTGCCTCCGCCTGTATGGAATGCCGCTGATTCTGGTCTGTGAAACTGCCTGTGGAATGTAATACGATGTCCAATGCCTTAAAAGCATCGTTAAAAGCTTCGCTTTCGGTTAAAATCTCTGCTTTTAGTAGCAGGATTTTTGCTTTCCAGAAGGGATCTATGGTTGCCGGAGAATATTTCTTGATAATCTCCAGCGCAAACGCAGAGGAATTTACCGCAAATAGATTGCTGGCAAGGAAATAAACAATCTGCTCCGAAGGCAGGTTATGCTCGGTGCTAATATGCAGAGCTTGGCGGAAATAGTCCACAGCTTTTTCTTTCTGATTCAGATCAGAATATGCAGTGGCAATTTTTCGTGTGGTTTCCAGCCTTCCTTCTGCGCTCTTGGTGTGTGCAAGAACGTATTCTTCTAATAGCAGCAAGCTTTGATTATCGTTTATCAGCCCCAGTTCCGTGATAACGTTACTAAACAGACTGGCATTGTATTTCTTGGCAAAAATCTGCAATTGCACTTGAGTTTGCTTGAACTTGGAGTTTATCTCCATGTGCTGCATTAGTAACGTATATAAAGCTGAGCTAAGTTCTGCCATATTGCCCTTTAGCCATAGCGTGAAAGCGCTTTTTTTCTGTATGAGGCAATGCACTTCAGAACATGAAATCAAACCATTCGCTACTAATACAGAGCGATCGGCTTTGAATCCTTTCGGTTTATTGAGGGCAATTTGCAGCTCTTCAGGGCTAACTCCATCCAGTACGTACATCGCAATCAGGATGTCTTTCTGAGCAGCGCTGAGGGATTGTAGCGATTGCTGATAAATCTCGGTGGCATCGAAGGTTTTTTCCAGATAGGGGCTTAGATCAAACTTGCCTTTGGGCTTCTGCGAAAGCATTTCCCTAAAAATCTTCTCTATTATCATCAGATTTCCACTTGTTATGCGCTGGAATATTTCGCTTTCGCTGGCATAGGTAAATTCTGTATCAGGAAAGGTTAGTTGTAATAACTTCTGGCAATCGTCCACGCCCAAGGCAGGAATATGCTCCAGCTCGGAAAAAGGAAACAGCCTTTCCTGCGAAAAAGCTACTATCTGAAGGCCAAGTTCGGGCAGATATTGCACCAAATATTGCATATATTCACGGGTGTAAACTTCCAATACATCGCAATCGTCTATCACCAGCAGCATGGGATGGAATAGCTCCATCGCATGTAAACGCTCGGTTATGTAATAAAAGAAATCGTATTTGTTGGCGGACTTGATGTTATCCTGAAATTCATGATAAAAACCAAGCAAATCCTCTTCAGAAACCCCGCAAAGTACCTGGATTAGCTCCGTGAAGTGATTCAAATCCAGGGGATGAGGCGAAAATTGTATGCGCTTTTCGTAAACATCAGCCATGCTTTCCAGTAACGGCTGCACAAAATAGCTTTTCCCTGATCCTGATTTACCCGTAATTTCTAATAAATGACTGCTGGAATTATCTCGCAAAATCCCTATTACACGGGATAAGGCTATCCTTCCCGCGATATAACTATGCATCTGGTGTGTTAAATTTTCTGGCATCCATCCCCCATTTTGGGATTTAGTTTACAACGCAACTGTAAAAAGAGTTGACAATGTGTCAAGAGAAAAGTGTAATAAGAATTTCCACATTTTGCTGTCATTACCGCTTCAGGCGGGAAGCCAGCCATTCATAATGTATATCATATCAATAAGAAGTGACTATAAAGTGTAAGAAGTGACACCTGAAATGTCAAATCGTGACACCCGTTTGACAAAACCACAGAAAAGCCCTCAGTTTGGGACACTCTTTTGTCAAATCATCGGAACCATGAGCCCATTATAAGTGACAGCTGTTTGTCATATTATGACTCCAAAACGTCAGGTTGTGACACCGATTTGTCAAGCTATTCCGACACTCTAATAATCAGTTTCATCATGATCGATGTCAACTCAATGATGAATTCAAGCTCTTGTTTCTTGATCAGATCATTATGCTTAGCATGGATGTTCTGGTAGTTACAATAGTATTCTCGTAATTTGTTGAACATGCTGATCAGACTATCTGAAATGCTATTAGCTTGCAAGAATTTACAAAGATCATCTTGTTGCTTTTCCAATGGCCGGTCATTTGATAATATCTCTTTCAATAACTGCTCAAAAGAGAACCTCATATCATCTACTAAGTTCCGCTCGAATATCTGTGTTTGGTATTTGATGAGTGCTGATTCGTAGTGTATTTTTACTTGTGGATAGTCATCAAGTAGGTGTTTGGTTTCAGTAATAATCGAAATATCAAGCAATTCACTTGGGTCCGGAGCAAACTCGCTATATCTCTCAATTAACCTGGATTGGATCTCCAATGTTTGCGGTTGATTTTTAAACTCAGGCAATTTACATAACTCTATTAGCATCTCGAACTGATGCTTACCTTGGAATTCTTTTAGATTCAATGCAAAGACAGTTGCTTTGTTCTTTCCACCTGTAGTATACATGTCCGTTGCTTCATATGCTAATTTTTCCCCAAACATAACGCTGTACTTTTGACAGAATCTAATTATGTTTGCGCCTGAAAGCCCCCCCCTTTGTCCTACAAAACCAATTACATGCATATGATAGAAAAGTGTCATCAATTTTGTTACTCATGCTTTACCTCATTATTAGAGTGTTCTTTATCTATATCAATGATTACATTATTGTATTTCTACTATATCCCAGAGTCTTTCTATATCTGGTTTAGATTGCCAATACTCTAATATGGGTTGACCTTCTGGCAGTGGAATAGCAACACATAACAGATGGGTTGGTCTGCTCATGGCTACATAGGCAACTCGTAGTGCTTTACATATCGATTCATTTCTTAGATCTGACACACTTCCACCAGAAGTAAAGAAACGGACCAATCTTGTCGAATCATAAGCCCTATAAAAAGTATCCAGCAGCAAAGTAGAAGTATGTGTTTCCCCTTTTACTGCATGCACTGAACTGACCTCTATACGAATGTCTTGCCCATCAATAGAACCATGAAATTCATTGTCTAGGTGCACCCCACTTTGGATTTCTTCAACCTCACAATCAATAAAAGACTGTATCTTGCTAAAATCAGCTCCGAAAACTGGGAAGAATATCTCTTCAACATAAGTGATAATTTCGTTTAGAACACACGTTGGATATTGAAGCTCGTTGTCTGGACAATCTGATCTGCAGGCATGGCTAAGAATTTTACGAGACCATGATGATATTTTGGATATAAGGTCGGTATAATGATCTTGATGACTGTTAATCAACAACTCCAATAGGCTAGTTTTTGTAAAGGGCTTTTTCTTTATAGTGTTATCAAATATCTCGGCAAGATTAAGCATTCTGATCAAAGAGTTTATGAGCAGATCAGAAACTGGTTTTACATCACGAATATGCGAATCGATTTTGGGTTTTACAAGGTACTGCTTAATCCCGTCAAAGACCACTTTCTTTTTATTAGCTCTGTAGTATGCTGGAAAGTATGATGGAACGGTGAAATGATTTGCATCGGAGTTCTTTTTAACAATACGACCTATTGCTTTGTGAAGATACTTACAATCATCACTCAACCCCTGGAGGCTTATTAATTCAGCAAACTTAGGTAAAACATCCATGATTCTATCATGACCATAAAAAATAAGTGTTGGTTTTATGTATACACCATCATTACCTTGAAAGTCTGTCACTGGATACTCAGCAATATTTCTAATTGAGCACACTACCGGAGCAGAAAGTCGTTTGGAATCATAGATACTTATGTGTGGTTTTGAACTAACTACTTGAGTCCATGAGCTGTCATCATCATCTGTTGATTCCAAGTTATCGAATATTGTTTGGTTAGGATCGCCAACCATTTGAATAACTGAATCAGAGAATAGTGACATTATAACATTGTATTGCAATGAAGATGTATCTTGGGCTTCATCAATAAAAACGAATTTGAATCGTTTACTGAACGCACTTGATAAGAGTGGGAAGTTATCCAAGTAGGCTTGTCCAAGACCATAAGCTTCATCATAGAACAGGATACCTTTAGTAATTGCAGTTGCTTTTCGAGAATTGATTTCATCTCGAATATACTTTGTTCCCTCAGACGTAAAAGGGATTGAAAAAGGTTGGCCTTTCCTATCTATAAGATTACCTGCGGAGAAATCTATTCTTAAGTTTCTCATACTTTCAAGGAAATTGGGTCTTTGGTTTACTGCTTGCCAGCGTTTGAGATTAGAGATAAGGTAAGAATATGCTATGTCATCATCTATAGTGCTTATGCGATGTCCAAACATACTTACATACACTGGCTGAGCAAGATATGCATCTACAAAACTTTGTATTGTTCCACAGAAATTGGGATGTTCAAATAGAATTGATCCTTGTTTGCCTAACTTCTCCTTTATCAGGTCAATAGCAACGTTTGTATGAGTCAATACACTGATGCCTGACCCATCTTCAAAAGGCATGAACTTAGATAATATGAATAATTTGGCTACTAAAGCCGTCGTTTTCCCACTACCAGGACAGGCGATTACATCTTTACTCTCGATGCAGCAAACGAACTCTCTGCTTTTAGCATCAAAATGCTCTCCAGGCTTCAATAAGATAGCTTCAGCTTCTTCAATATAAGCCAGGATGTTGTCTTGAGTAATGGAGATAGCCATCAATCGATACCACAAGCAAACTTTATTGCTTCAATGATGTATGATAGCTCTGGATCACTTATCATCTTTTGACGATAAGACTCTCTAATTCTACTGTTATGCTCTGGAGTTTTAAATGGAGTCAGCAAGATCTCAACCAAATTCTGTGCAGTAAGTGCCTTAGAAAGACTGTTGTCACCATAGAACACTTTTGTTATGGATGTCGCGTCTTGATCGTTTTGAGGAAATGTCCGAGAATTATTGCTTTGACTCTTAGCTTTTACCATTGCTCTGAGAAAGCGTTTTTTAAGACAGCTTTTTGCTAAAGAGTATTCTAAAGTCCATTCGTTCTTTTTTGCACAGAAGATGGTTTGATTTAGTTCAGATAGATCATCATGTCGAGAAAGCATATATTCTTTGAATCTAGGATAGTGGCGAGCTTCTAGTTCAATTTTACTTTCTGTGTTATATATACTTACATCAATATCTTGAACACTTTCTGCAACTCTTCTTTTGAAATCATTCAGTTCAGATGACACTATGAAATCCCCATTTCCCAAGTCATAAGCATAGATTTTCTTTTTTTTGTCTCTCTCATTTAAAAATTCGAATGTCGGGATATCGCCATCGTAAACTAAAGACACTTTCATGTTTATCTCTGATTGCCCTTCCTTAGGCTCAAATATCCTTGCATAACGCATTAAAGCAGTACTGCCAACATTAACAATCGAAACACCATAGGAATGTAAGGGTCTTCCTAATACAATCTCAGCAATGGCTGGAACAAGAAGATTTTCGGAATCTCCCTCAACTATTATTACACCTTTACAGAAAAAGAGATTGGCTTTTGTATATTCAAGAAACCTACCAAGAAATTGCTTGTCATCACTTCCAAGATTCGAATAGTCAATGATTGGAAAGACTGCCTTATCCTTACATATTATTAGGTTATCTAATTTTGTGCTTGCTCCAACCACCGTGCTATGTGTCGTCAGTATTAATTGCATTTCTTGGCTCTGCTCAATTGCTCTAAGAACATTCATTTGATAGTTAGGATGTAAATGTGCCTCTAGTTCTTCTATGGCTACTAATCTCAAACAAGGCGATTTGTTATCTTCAATCATTATCATTTCAGCCGCCATGTACAACAGATTTAGAACTCCTAAACTAGTTTGGTCATGATCGACTGATAGATTCAATTGCTGCAAAATCTGCCATAGTTTTGTGCCCATAGCACTTACATTAGGTTCTTTACACTCACCTGAGAATTCATTGAGATACTGTTTTATGGCATTAGTGATAACTTCGCCGGTTGGCAATTGTTCTTCTTCACTTGGTTCTCTTGTTGTTGGCTTAAAGAAGTTTTCTATATTACTCTTAGCTTGTTTGGAAGCATCAACCAATGTATGTTCTTCTTTTTGCTCGTCTGTAAGGTTGAATAGTGAGTGGTTCTTCAATAATTGAGCAAATCGGGATCTTTTACCAGCAGACATTTCCACTTCAGCATCTCTAAGCGGTTTTAGGTATGTTATTCTCAACCGATTAGCCGCATTACTATCCATTCTCGTTCCGGTATCATCAGCACCAGATCGAATGTCGGAGATGATTTTATTATCATTAGTCATTTCTGAGTCTAACCAAATTCTCAGTTCATATTTTTTGTCCGCATTGAAACCAATCCATTCCAGAAACTGACCAGCTTCTGCATCACTAAAACCTCTGAAAATGCATTCAATCCTAAGTTTTTTTCGATACGACCTGCCATCAAAGTGAAAATCATCTTCATAGATTCTGGGGTATTCATATGTTTGAGTATGCAGGATCAGTCGGATAGCGTCAATAATCGTCGTCTTTCCAGATTCGTTTTCCCCAATTAGGAGATTCAACCCGCTATTGAAATTAACAGATAAATGTGGACTATCTAAAACAATGGCATCGGTATCATGCCCATATTTTCTAAAATTCCATAGCTTGAGTTCAGATAAATACATATTAATCTCCTTGGTTAGAGTATAATGTTTAACCAATAGTTAGACATCAAGGTCAGTTTCTCAGTTTTCTATGCCAGAATTGCAAAAGGAAACTCAGACTCCAATTTTTGCCTGACAATGATTGGGTGTTGCTCTTGGTCTGACTTCAAAATAACCGCATTTCTTGCTTCCTGGTGTATTGTATTTATGTCGAAGATTTTATAATGCTCTGTTAAATCAATAACCATACTTGATTTTTTATCTTGTGCAGAATCCAATAAGCTTGATACATAATAGCCTCCGTCAACAGGATGATCTGTTGAGAACTCTCCAATTTGACATCCATAACACAAAGTTAGTGTATTAGCACAATTCATGATACTTTCTTCATAATATTTTCTACACTCATTGGCATTTAAGCTCTGGCCAGCAGATTTTGCCAATTTTACCATTTTATGGTCTAGTAATAGGGCTGGGGCTACCACCCGACAACAATCAAGAATTATTAGTTGTTTGTTAGCATAGTTCCTCAGATCTCTTTCATTAATCTCACTTCCTTGAGAAAGCTCCAAAATCGTATCAGAACCATTAGAAAATCCATGTCCGCTAAAGAATATCATTAGATAATCAAATCCTCTATATGATTCCAATGCTAACTTCAACCATAGTTTTTGAGTATTTTCTATACAGGAGATTTCCGTGTCATACCAGTACCCACCTAGCGGAGACATTAAAAAGGATTTGATATTGATAGAGTCTTCTTTTACCCCAGCACAATAATTTTTTGCTCCTGGTTCTCCAGAATATGAGATGATGAATGCATGCTTTTTCATTGCTTCTCCTTGTCTTGTATTTTATAAGTACTTAATATAGAAGGTATAAATCGCTCAGATGAACCTGCAATAAATGAAAGGAATAACATATAGAGAGTCCCGGTTGCAGAATAATCGTTTATGAAAGGCAGAATGAATTTTATTCTTACAAGTGTATAAATCAAAACCCCCGCAAATGAGCCTATGACCACTTTAGCAATACATTCGTACAGATGTGCTTTTTGTCCAGAGTTATAGTCGAAATGCGTATTGCCGAGTCGAAGAATTAATGAAACAATTGCACCAATGCCTCCAACTATGAATGACAAGAGAATTTCTGACGTAAATGTCGATAAGTTTATTACATTGTTAAATGATATGATGCACACCGCAATACAAAGGATTCCATAAATGGCTAATATATGAAATGAAGATGTTAGTATCCATATCCTTGATATTTCTAAGTTTCTTTGGCTAAGATCGGAAGAGCGTCGT
>JAVEUB010000036.1:0-14209 GCA_034005785.1 Cloacimonas sp. (SeqCode)
GTGCTGCCCAAAATTGGCGAAAGGTAAAAATCACTTACAGATTCAGACAGCAGGGTGATGCCGGACAGGGCGTTGGCAGACGCAGAGTTCTCGGTTAATACCGCAGCGAGCGTTACACACCAGAAGATTATTAGCAATACTGCCAAGATCCTGTTCATTACATTTCACCTTTTCCATACAAGCAATACGTAGCCATAACGCCTCCATTACGGATGAAACCCGTATTGGTAGTGTAATGATGGCGTAATACAAGCAAGGAGCAAGCAGTTTTCAAGGCTGCTAATATAAACTGGCTTCGCTTTCGGGATCGAAGAAGTGAGCCTTAACCATATCGAAGGTAATGTCCAGATTCTGACCCATCTTGGGCAATTCTTTGGGGTCGAGCTTTGCCGTAAATTCGTGTTTCGCAGTTTTCAGGCTTACGTGGTATTCGCTGCCCAATGGCTCCACAAGTTCAACAGTAGTGATGAAATTCTGCGGGAACTCGGCCATGGATGCAAAGCGCGTATCGTAAATATCTTCCGGGCGGATACCCATGATAATAGCCTTGTTTTCGTAGCCTTTCAGCAATTCAGCCTGTTTGGGAATCAGCTTCAATTTGTAATCCATACTATCGAAATGCAAAGCCCCAGAAACGTTTACCAGCTTGCCTTCCACCATATTTATCGCGGGACTGCCGATGAACCCGGCTACGAAGATATTGGCAGGATTATTATAGATATTCAGGGGGGTATCAATCTGATGGATAACGCCATCTTTCATCACCACAATGCGATCGGCCATGGTCATGGCTTCCACCTGGTCGTGCGTAACGTAGATCATGGTATTACCCAAGGTGTGGTGCAGCTTCACTATTTCGGCGCGCATGGCTACGCGCAGCTTGGCATCGAGATTGGAAAGAGGCTCATCAAACAAAAAAACCTTTGGGTTACGCACAATAGCGCGCCCCAAAGCAACCCGCTGCCTTTGCCCACCGGAAAGCTGCCCCGGCTTGCTTTTAAGCCGATCTTCGATGCCCAGCATTTTTGCTGCATAATCTACTTTCTTGATAATCTCTTGTTTGCTTTCCCGACGCAGCTTCAGGGCAAAAGCCATGTTGTCGAACACAGTCATGTGCGGATAAAGAGCGTAATTTTGGAAAACCATGGCAATATCGCGGTCTTTGGGCGGCATTTTGTTCACCAGTGCTTCGCCGATATAAATCTCACCGGAGGATATTTCTTCCAAGCCAGCAATCATGCGCAAAACAGTAGATTTTCCGCAACCGGAAGGACCTACCAGTACCACAAATTCTTTATCTTCGGCGACGAAACATGCGTCTTTAACGGCATGGAATCCGTTATCATAATACTTATTCAGGTTATTAACAGTTATCTTTGCCATAGCAACTCCTTTCTTATCGGATTTTACGTAATTTTAGCTCGGTTATTATGTCAAGTGTGAAATAATAGCTTCTGTATCAGCACTGGCACTTATGGCTTTGTTGACGGTGGATGAAAACCTTATTGCGGCCGCTGTTTTTAGCCGAATACATCGCAGCATCGGCGCAGGAAATGAATTTACTCAGTTCTGTATGCTCGGGATCCTGATTTTCGTCGCAGGAAATGCCAATGCTGATGGTAATGGGGATAACCTGGTTGCGGTACTCAAAGCTATGCCCTTCAATCTTTTTGCGAAATTCTTCCATCATCTCCTTGCTTCGCTCGATAACTGTATCAAATAGGATAACCAGAAATTCTTCTCCTCCATAACGGATGGAAATGTCGCTCTTGCGGAACTCGTTGGTTAGCAAGCGTGCCAGTTCCTTTAGCACGTAATCACCTGCTAAATGGCCATAGGTATCGTTCACTCGTTTAAAAAAATCGATGTCGATCATGGCAAAACATACCGGAACTTTGTGGCGTGCCGCCAGAATCACCATTTGGAACAGGTTTCCATCCAAATAACGGCGATTTCGCAACCCAGTTAAGCTATCGGTTAAAGAAAGCTCGCCTACCTTTTCGTAGAGTTCCTCAATTTTATCAAAATCTGCTTGCAGGCTCTCCACATAAGCATTGTTCTGCAGACTCACTTGGTTGCTGAGATCCTGAATGCGATGATCCAGATAGGGCATAGCCGAAAAATAGCTGATGGGATCAAGCTGCTCGCGCATGAACTTGGACAAGCTAAGTAAGCGATCCCAGCTTTTATGCAGAAAATAGTTGGAATACTGGTAGTTTTGGATAGAATCCTTAAAGTGGGATTGCACTCCGCTACTGTAGTTACCAGCGAAGAAATACAGGTTTTGCAGCTGCTGTACATTTAGAATCGCGGCGGGGAATTTGATCAGCTTCTTCTGATATGATAGTTTTTCGTTTGAAGGCACCAGGCGGTCTTCCATGTTATACAGTTCGTATAGCACCATGGCACAATTCAAGCTTTTCTGATCGTGAATTTTGTCGTAGATGCGCATCAGCAGGATTTTCTTGATAATGTAGTGTTTCTGCCAGTTAATTGCCATAATCCAGCGCAAGATATAGTATATTGCACTGTCTGGGCCATCCAGATAGTATGCCTCTACAATTAGAGTGAGCTGCATCTGTAATAGCTCTGCCACAGCGTTATCATGGCGCAAAATCTTAGCATGACAGAGCTTGTAGAGTGACCATAGCTGCAGGTGCCTTTTATCAATCAGCCCTTCCAACTCGGCATAGAGTTTTTTGGCGTTTTCAAAATCCCGATTATCAATGAAAATATATAGTAATTGCAGCCTATCGAAGAGATTCAATACACAGCTATCAATTCCTGTTTCAGGCTGTAAACCCTTTATCAAGGTTTGATAATATGGCGATTCACGGGTAACAGGTACATGGTTCAAGATAGTGAGAAAATGGTAATACTCGCTTTCATGCGAGTTTTTTATCTCCAGCAGATAGCTAAGCAGAAAATCGATAATCAGGCTGGAATATTCGCAACTTATCTGGCTGTTTATATTGCTGCCACTTTCGCTATCTAACTTCAGGGCTATCGTTTCGGCGATGCTTTTCCGGGTTTCATCATCGCCAACAATCAGGGCTGTAACTTGCTCTTTCAGCAATAGCCGTTGCTCGGGATCAATTGCAGTAAAGCCGGCTATTTCAAAGCCGTGCTTGCTATCACTTCTTGGTGTCATCTTCTTTGGCAGGAACGAAACGGAACACGGTTTCATCGGGTTTGGTAAGCCCAAACTTCTCTCTGGCTGCTTTTTCCGCAGTTTCAGGATCAGTTTTAAGGCGCTCATTTTCCTGCGCCAGGCTGTCGTTCAAGGCTTTCAGGTGCAAGGTTTCCGTTTCCAGAGTCTGAACCCGCCTTTGCAACTTCCAGGTATTCAGGAAACTGTTTGTTCCCAAAATCAATACCCACAAGGCTAACAGCGTAACAACTGCCCAAAAACTAAAGCGCAAGGTCGGCGAAATAGTAGCAGAACGTGTTTTCATCGCATCACCAGCTTTGCCACAAGAGATTTGTGGATATCAATTGCCCCATAAGGACAAAGCTCGTGACAGCACATACATTTGATACACTTGTCCTTATGCACAAAAGGCTTATCTCCTTTTTCCCAGGTTATAGCTTTCACCGGACAGCTTTTATAGCAAATCCCACAGCGCTTGCAGCGAAGGCTAACTTGCGGATGAAAATAGAAAAGCTTACGCAGCACAAACTTAAGCGGTGCCGGAACATACTTGGTGCTTTGCATGCTCAGCTTCACTTTTCTGATATCTGCATCTTTTATTTTATATCTCCTGAAACTGGTGGGAACGCTAATACGCGAGGGCAAAATGCCATCCTGATGCAAGGCAGGGCTAAGGTAAGGCACGTCTGATAGCTTGAAGCCCATCATCGTGGCTGCCGTATAGTCCAATGCAGATATCGAGGCAGAGCCCATAAACAAACCAAAATTGCGGGGAGTTCCGGCTGAAGGACCCAGCCCATCCATACCCACAATGCCATCGATAAAGCTATAGGCAACACGATGCTTGGTAAGAGCATACAAAGCCAGTAGCATGTTGGCAAAACTTGCAGCATTGGGGTTCTCCCGGTGATATTCTGTCTTCACCATGCCTGGAACCAAGCCATACAGGTTTTTTAAGGCACCGGTATAGGCAACAAGCCCGTGGGTTTTATACTTGGCAACGTTGATAACAATGCCACAATGCCATAGCACTTCGCTAATCTTCACCTTCACACCGTTGTAAGTTTGTTCTCTAAAGCCATCGGTAGAGAGGTTCACCAGCTTGATGGGGTAACGTTCTGCTAAATCGCTAAAACCGCAAACCTGCCACACTTTTTCCACATTAACCGTGCCACCGGGGCTATCACCTAACCAAACTTCCTTTTTACGGCCCAGAAAATAACGGATGATTGCTTCCAGCACGATGGGATGAGTGGTTACAGCTCTATCCGGAGGATAAGCACCCAAGGCATTGGGCTTTATCAGCACCCGCTTACAACGGCTTATTTTGTAGCCTTTAACCGAGGCAAAATAGCTCTTTACCGCTTCTTCCAAAGCAGGAAGATCGTAGCTCTCTATTTTCCTGATCTGAACAGTGGGGTTAATCATCGAAATACATAAAGCTCTTGCGGTGAAAACTGCTGAGATATAAGCTAAGCGAAATCATCACCTGAGTTTGAGGTGCATCAGCAGAAAAAGAGTGCATAGCTGCCAGATTTATGGAGCCATCCCTGTGGTAGTGGCTTAATCCGCAGCTAATAATATGCTGACTGCCGTCTTTTATGGTGAAACTCGTAGGAACATCATTCCAAAAGATTGAGGTATCGGCTGTGGCAGAGGTATTTTCCGGCAATTGGATCAGCCCTGCAAAAACATTGGAAGTATGAAGGTAGCCCGCACGATAAACCATGCTGCCTTTTGCTTTTTCCACGCCTGCTTTCAGGGTGATGCGGTCTTTAAAATCATCACTAATCGCGCTAAACTGCTCGAATTCTGTTTCCAGGGATACATTAAAACCCTTGTGTTCCCCAGATAGCCCTGCATTCAGCCATAAAGGCTGGATAACATCATAGTTTTTGTATTTTAAATCCCAATCGTAACGGGTGGGCGGCATAACGCTTAGCCCCACGTTTACTTTGCCAAAATCGTAGATTAGCCCCGGCTGAATTCTAAGTGCGTATTTGAAATCCCGCACACGATCGTAAGTCTTTAAAAACACAGTATCATCGGTATAATGCAACTGGTTATGCACATTCACACCCCAATGCCAGGGTCCGCTGTGATATCCGAGATTGGCAGTAAGCTGATAAATATAATATACAGGAAGCCGAACCACCATATCGTTACCTTGATTGATTAAAATGGAGAAATCGTCCAGCAGTATCGATTTGGGCATATTGTAATAAAGCCCGCCACTTACTTTAGAGCCAAGTTTGCCGCTTACGCCTAACAGGCTAAAAGGCGGAGGAGCAGAATAGCGCGCATAAGTGGAGTAGCCATAAGCTTCTATAGGTGGCTTAAAATCCAGCTCCAAAAATAGTTGCGTGGAATCGGGAACTGCTCCAGCAGGGTTTAGTAGCAGCGTTGTAGCATCACCCAAAGCAGCCACACCGGTATTGCCACGTCCTGCTGCATTTATCCCCGGGTAGTTTTTACTAAAGCTGTCGTAGAATGGATTTGTGAACTGTGGCAAGGGCAGATCAAGCCCCGAAACGTTCTGTGCTTGTAGCATCCAGCTTAGGGCAAGTAATGCGATCAGTAGGATAAAACGGGTTTTCATGGTTAAAACCTCCGCTTATTGGTGATTGTGAATGTTTGTGCTCTATCTTTGCCCACGGAAACGATTGTAGCACCTACGTGCAGACAATCTTCGATAGCTTCCAAATACAGGCGTGCAGCTTGGGGCAGTTGCTTTTTATGGCGGCAACCGCTGATATCTTCCTCCCAACCGCAATAGCTTTCATAAACTGGTGTAACTTGTTGCAATTCCATAGGGTGCGTCATAAAATTTATCAGTTCTGCACCCTTATAGCTATAAAATTCACAGATTTTAAGCTCTTCAATCCCACTAAGCACATCCAAACAAGTAAGGGCAATGCTATCCAAACCATTTATCCTTGCACTGTAGTTTGCTGCAACAGCATCAAACCAGCCGATTCGGCGCGGACGACCTGTAGTGCTGCCAAATTCATTGCCGACTGTGCGAATGCGATCGCCAATTTCATCGAATAGTTCAGTGGGGAATGGACCCTCGCCAACCCGAGTGCAATATGCTTTGTAAACACCGATTACCTTGTTCAGCTTACGCGATGAATAGCCTGTGCCAATGCCTACTGCATCGGTCATCACCCGGCTGGAGGTTACAAAAGGATAGCTGCCATAATTCAGGTCTAACAGTGCACCCTGAGCACCTTCAAAGAGAATGTTTTGGCTCATGGCATCGGCCTGTAAAAGTATTACTTCCACATCCGAAACGTATTCTTTCAATATTTCCCAGGATTTCAGCAAAGCTATAATCTCAGCTTCGAGTTTTGCCTGGGGAAGTAATATATTATGGTACTCATAAAGCTCCCGGAACCGCTTAATCAGGTATTCTGGGAAAGCCATATCCAAGATGCGAAGCCCTACTCTGGCTGTTAAATCACTATAAGCAGGCCCAATTCCACGCATAGTGGTGCCAATCTTGCCCTTGCCCAAACGCCCTTCGCTTATGGCGTCCAATTCTTTATGTAAGGGCAGCACCAATGCCGCACGGTGATCTATGATTAAGCGTCCAGTTAGATCAATGCCTCCGCTTTTCAGTAAATTTATTTCTTCGATCAAAGACGGAGGATCAATCACCACTCCGCTGCCGATTAAACACTTTGTTTGGGGGTATAAAATCCCTGAAGGAATACTGTGGAATACATACTTCTTACCTCCGGTAACAATGGTGTGCCCGGCATTGTTTCCACCCTGAAAACGAACCACATAATCGGCTTCGTTGCCCAAATAATCCACAATTTTAGCCTTTGCTTCGTCTCCCCACATGCATCCCAAAATCAAGGTTGAACTCATTTTCATCTCCAGTTTAGCTTAAAGCGCATTTATATCTTTCAAACAGATTATGTCAATGTAAATCTTGAGCTGCGATTTTGGGAAGGTTGTGAGAGCCTTCGGCAGTGAGCGCTAAAGCAAGTGAGAGCTATGCTGTGAGAGGCTTCGCCAGCGAAGAGCCATGCTTGGAGCGGTTTGAATGTAAATGGGTGATGTTATTTTTAACCACGAAAGGCACGAAAGGACACGAAAAGGGATTGACTGTAAATGGGTGATGTTATTTTTAACCACGAAAGTCACGAAAGTCACGAAAGAACACGAAAAGGGGATTAACTATTATGGCAGAGATTATCTATAAAGAGGAGTCTTATCAGATCACTGGAGCTATCTTCGAGGTATATAAATGTCTGGGCTCAGGGTTCCTGGAATCTGTATATCAAGAATGCCTTTCCAGAGAGTTTACGAGACAAAAGATTCCCTTTACAGCACAGCCGGAACTTACAATCTGGTACAAAGATGAACCCATAATGCAAACCTATAAACCAGATTTTATCTGTTACAATAAGATCATCATTGAACTAAAAGCTGTAACTGAACTAAGCCCCATACATAGAGCACAGCTTATAAACTACCTGAAAATTACTCGAATGAGCTTAGGCTTACTGGTTAACTTCGGTTACTACCCCAAGGTTCAAATAGAGAGACTTGCCTTATGATTTTCGTGTTTTTTCGTGCCTTTCGTGGTTAATAAATACACTGGCATCAGTATGGATATAGCGCATGAACCGCAGCCAGGAAAATGCGTTTCAGCTCTTCGAAGGCAGTAATATTCAGCTCTCCCGTCCATTCGTTCATAAAGATTTTCTTGAATTCTATCGAGATGCAGATTGCATTATCGGGGTAATGGGAATTGATCCAGCGGGATAAATAGCCACCCGTAAACTTCACATCGCAGCGGCAATCCAGCTTGCCATCCAGAAAATCCTGGCCATCAAGCAGGCTGCATAGTTTTTCGGGCAGATGATAGTGTTTGCTCTCCAAATTGCTGCGCCCAATGATGATATCCGGGTTTTTGCTTTGTGGATCAGGCTCTGCAGCAGGCCCGCCCCTACGGTGATTGTAGCTGTGAAGATCCAGAACCAGCAGCAGGGGCTGTATTTTAGTTAGCCTCTCAAGCTGGTATTGCAATAGTTTATACCAATTATCATACGCTTTGTGCAGCTTTGTAAGCAGTTCAGGAACGGGTTCAAAGCTGCGTACAGGCAAACCCCAGGCATCTTCTGGTTTCAGGTACACCGCTTTCTCTGGGCTTCGGTTCAGGTCGATAGCAAAACGGCTGGTATCCAAAATGATATGATTAGAAAAAAGCTCGGCAAACTCTCCAGTAAAGGGATCTTCTTCACGCAGGCGCGTACTTTCGTCTATCCCACAGCCTGGCAGCAGCTCTGCAGGCAGTTTATGACCATTATGTATGGCAAGGGCTAAAATGGGGCTTTCTCTGTTCCCAAAATAAAAGTAACTGCCGATCATTTATCCATTTGCTCCAGTATTTCTGAAAAGCGGGACAGGAGATCCAGGTAGTTTTTGATGATGAAGATGTCTGCCTTGTCCAGGCTCATCCAATGCAACAGGAAACTAAGATCGAGCTGAGTGATTTCCATCACAGAATCAATTATTTCATTTTGGGTGAAGGGAATTGGCTTTAAACTAATGTAACACAATCCCTTAAGCACAGGCAGTAAGGAGCGGATGGACTGCACCAAAACGTTCGCCAAGGCACGCGGTTTCTGGCTTTGTTCCGAAACCGCCAAACGCGTAAGCAACCATTTGCTTTTTATCTCGCGCTCCATCTGTAAACGTAAGTCCGCAGAAGAGAATTTTAGGTTTTGCAGGATATCTTCTTGATCAAAGAGGTTCGTGTAGTTAGAGCTAACAATATCCAAAAACTCCAGCGGAAACGAATCCAGAGAACTAAGCACAAAATCGCGGGAAATCAATAGGGGGAAAGGAAGATGGCGTTTATGACAGTACTCCCGCAAGGCATCCAGGCTTTCTAAGATGTTTGGCGGGTCTTTTTCCAAAATCACCACACAACGTTCTTCGTAGGTTGTGTAAACGGCTACTTGTAACAGGCTTGGCATTAAGCTCTTAAGGGTTTCCATTACTTCGCTATAGTCTTTCTTCATTATTCCTCCGGTTGGTTGGGATATTTGGTTAGATAGGTGGTGGCACACGCACGTGCCAGATTGCGGATGCGGCCAATATAGGCAGCTCGTTCTGTAACGCTGATCACGCCTCGGGCATCCAGCAGATTAAAACTGTGCGAACAGCGCAAAAGCATGTCATAGGCAGGATACACCAGCTTTTTTGCCAGCAGCGATTCTGCCTCCTTTTCGTAATCCGCAAAAATCTTGAACAGCAATGCGGTATCCGCTGCTTCAAAATTATAGGCAGAATATTCCTGCTCACGGGCAAAAAACAGCTCCCCATACAGGCTGCTATCGTTCCATTTCAGTTGGCGGTAATCTTCCACGTTCTGAATGTACATAGCCAGGCGTTCCAATCCATAAGTAAGCTCTACGCTTACAGGGAACAGATCAACACTGCCAATCTGTTGGAAATAAGTAAATTGGCTTATTTCCATGCCATCCAGCCAAACTTCCCAGCCCAAGCCCCAAGCTCCCAATGTTGGTGATTCCCAATCGTCTTCCACAAAGCGGATATCGTGCTTGGCAATATCCACACCAATGGCAATCAGGCTTTGCAGATACAGATTCTGGATGTCGTGCGGGGAAGGCTTGATAATCACCTGGAACTGGTAATAATGCTGCAAGCGGTTCGGGTTTTCGCCATAACGGCCATCTTTGGGTCTGCGGCAGGGCTGTGGATAAGCAATGCGGCAAGGTTTAGCTCCAAGTGCACCAAAAAAGGTGGAGGGATGAAAAGTTCCTGCGCCCATTTCGATATCGTATGGCTGCACAAGGTTACAACCCTTTGCTGCCCAATAGTTTTGCAAGGTGAGAATGATGTTTTGAAAGTTCATATTATTTCCTGTTGTATTGATTACAGAGTTTTTTTAGTTTACACAGCTCACTACGCACTTCCGCAAGGATGGAGGCACAATTTGTTTGTTCAGAAGATAGCCCCAAATCCAGAGAAAGCTGCTCTGGCTTTGCATCTTCGGCAATGGTGTGGATCAAATCCCGCTCCTGCTTCAGTTTCTGCCTTGCTCCTTCGATGGTAAATTTTTGGGTATAAAGCAAGTTCTTGATCTTTTTAAGCATTTCGATGTGGCTTTCGCTGAATTTGCGGATGCGTCCGCCTTTCTTTTTGGGACGCAGAAAGGTAAATTCTGTTTCCCAATAGCGGATTACGTGCGGCTTAACTGCCAGCAGATTGCTCACTTCGCCGATGGTGTAATAATACTTATCCATGTTTCTTCCTATAGAACAAACTAATTATAAACAGGCCAATTGACAACAGCACAAATACGCTTGGATACGCACTGATATGGCGGTATAGCGGAATTTTGGGGCAAATCTCCAACGGCGCACTGATATTGGTGATGGCAAACAGACCGGCTTTGGCTGTAACCCTGCCCAAAGGATCGATAACCATAGAAATACCGGTATTTGCGCTGCGGTAAATCTGGATGCGGTTTTCCACAGCCCGGAATTTTCCCATTACTGCATGTAACCAAGGGCCATAAGAGGTGCCAAACCAGGCGTCATTGGTAATATTTACCAGGTAATCCGTTTTTTTATAGCTACCACTTGCGTCTTTGGGGATGGCCATCTTTTGATGAATACCCGCAAAGGCAATTTCGTAGCAGATAGAAGGGGAAAACACCTGTGCACCACTGTTTACGTACTCCAGCTTCTTGCCAAATTCCCAATTCGCCTGCCCAAACTCCAGCTTCCATAAAAAGGGAAAATACTTCAGCCACAGCATTCTTTCCCCGATGGGCACCAGGATGTTCTTGTAGTAGGGCGTGGAAATAGAGCCATCAGGCTTGAACAGCGCTGCAGCATTGTAAAAGTACTGATCATTCACGTGCTGTGGCGGGGCTGCTTCAAAATGCGGGAAACCGGTATAAATCTCCAGATTATATTTACGGCAGAGCTGCTGTAAGCGGCTCATAGAATAGGAATCGTACATAAGGTAAACGGGTATTGCAGCTTCGGGGAAGATCAAAAGCCGCACCGAATCCTGTGCTGCTTTGGCACAAAGCTCGTCATAGCGCTGCAAAATGGTCTCGTAAAAAGCCTGATCCCATTTATCTTCCTGATGGATGGATGGCTGCATGATGGCAATATTGGCATTTTGTGTATGTAGTGGCAATGTTTTAAGGCAGTAATAGCCATAAGCCCCCCACACAAGCAGGATAATTAGCGGTGCCAGAAATTGCCTGGTTCTGCCTATAATTGCCCGGTAAACAAGAATATTTATCAGCAGGATCAAACCGGAAAGCAGGATCACTCCCCCCAGATCGGCAGCTTGAATCAGCAATGTGTAATCTGCTAAAGAATAAGCATTGTGAAACCAGGGAAAGCGCGTCTCACCAAAGTTTTGCAGGTATTCGAAGCTAAGCATTACCGACAGAAAACCTACATAACGCAAGCTGGGAAAAACTTCTCCGATGCGCCGAATGAGATAAAACGCCAGCAGATAAAAGAGGAAATAAACTATTACTATTCCCACCAGGCCACCGGGTGTAACATCCGCTATCCAATAGAAGATGCTGAGGATGTAAATCAGGGAAAATACCGCTGCTGCCTGCCAGAGTTTCACCTTTTTAGTTTCGAAATAATGCAGCATGGGAATCCAAGCTACAAAAACCAACCACCCCAGATGCAAGGGCAACCTGGAAAGGCTTACCAGGATGGCGCTTAGCAATATCCACAAGATCGAGATCAATTAACGCACCCGCAAATAGCCTATTTTAAGTAAGCGAATTTCTTCTCCCATGCCCAAAACCAGCACATCGCGGCTGATTCCATACAGGATAACGCTTTCTTGGATAGGAAGTAGCGCTGCACTCATCTGGCTTAAAAGATTGCCATCGGAGAAGTTAATGCCGTTATTGTAATCATCAAACAGAGTTTGCCCTTTATCGCTTTTAACGAATTGTCCCAGCACGGAAAACACATGGCTGGTATCTGTTTGTTGTTCGTATGCCACCACATAATCGCGGTTGCAAAACAGTTGCGTAGGCTGCTGCAGCTCAAATTTCCCGAAGCGGTATTGCTCGGTGCCATCCAGGGTGGAATAAGTGATAATTTCTCCTGTTGCCTGGTCGAACACGAACAAGCTCTGATCGGCATGTACACAGAACAAAGTGGGCTGCACGCTGCCTTTCAGCTCGATATTACCGTTGGCTTTGCCATCAGAAGTAAAGATTTTGATGCTTTTGGCTACAGAATCCAGAGCTAATAAACCGCCATCCCGATTTATGCCTATATCGCTAAGGGAGAGAAAGTTAGCCGCTCCTGTTCCCATTCCGCCCAACACATTGTGCCGTTCTCCACCGCGAAATATGCCAATTTCCTGTGTTTTAGCGCTCATCACAAATAGCTGATCGTTGGATGCTTGATACAGTGCTTTGCTTATTGGCATCCCGGTGGGAATCGAAGAAACCAGGCTAAAGGATTCAATATCAAGCGGTAATCTCCCTTTTGTCCCGCCGCATGCGCTTAACGCAAGCATGGCGAGCATGAGAATATACAATGCCGTTTTCATGTTAAACTCCCTTTATTTGAAGGTCGCGAAGTTTACCCTGAATCGT
The DNA here is from genome assembly GCA_034005785.1 of Cloacimonas sp. (SeqCode). Taxonomy (GTDB): domain Bacteria; phylum Cloacimonadota; class Cloacimonadia; order Cloacimonadales; family Cloacimonadaceae; genus Cloacimonas. Next base: position 12,792 of record JAVEUB010000036.1, read on the forward strand.
GGTTTTGTTGCCAAAACGGTTATATTCCAGGGTGTATGCGATATCGAGGATGCTGTTTTTCTTTAGCAAGGGCAGGTAATCGCCCAGATTGTAGCCAATCAAATCCAGAGAAATACCATCCTTAACTACTTTTAATTTCAAGTGATTACGTCCCACATTGTAGGGGTAGCTGGCCACGGACACCTTCTGGGTGGCAAATACAGGGCGCAGATTTTCCGGGCCAAAGGGAGCAAAGCGCTCCATGGCATCCAGCAACGTGTTGTTAATATCATACAGCTCAATCACATGATCAATCTGCAAGGGAGGCTGAATCTGCTCCACACGCAGGTGTTCGGACACATAACGGGTAAGCTCATTCTCAAAACGATCGATGTATTCCTGATAAATGGTGAGGCCTACGGCATATTTGTGCCCGCCAAAGCTATGCAGATTATGTTCCGTATGTTTAAGTGCTTCAAAGAGATCGAAATCGGCCACGCTACGTCCGGAACCGCTTCCGAAACCATCTTTGAACGAGATCATGATCACCGGACGATAATATTTCTCCACTAATTTGGAGGCAACGATCCCGATTACCCCTTGATGCCAGTCATCCGATGAGATAACTATACAGGATGTATGCTGTAAGTCCTTGTATTTCTTGTCGATTATCTCGGTAGCTTCGGTGAATGTCTTTTGGTCTTCTTGTTGGCGCAGGGAGTTTTGGCGCTCGATTAGCTCAGCCAGTTCAGCGCTTTTTTCTTCATCGGTAGAGATTAACAGTTCCACCGACAAAGCAGCGCTACCCATTCTGCCAGCGGCATTTATGCGCGGGGCTATGCCAAACACGATATCAGTAGTATCCAGTGTTTTTTGGTTCATGCCGGAAATCTGGATCAAAGCATTCAAGCCGAGGTTTTTCTTTTCGATCAAATGTTGTAAACCAATGGAGGCGAAAATGCGGTTTTCAGAAGTTAAGGGCACAATATCCGCAATCGTTCCCACAGCCACAAGATCCATATATTTCAAGATGTTATCTGTTGTAGCAATCCCTTTTTTCTGATACACTGCCAGCAGCAATTTGTAAGCAACGCCCACTCCCGCAAGGTGTCCATAGGGATAAGCACAGCCGGGAAGTTTGGGATTTATAATCGCATAGGCGGGGGGAAGCACATCTTTGGGGTTATGATGATCGGTGATGATTATTTCCATGCCCATGGCATTGATGGCATTGATTTCGTCCAGAGCGTTAACACCGCAATCCACACTTATAATAAGCGAAGAACCCCGCTCCCGCAAGGCATCCAAACTGCCCAGAGAAAGGCCATAGCCGTCTATCATGCGGTGGGGAATATAATAATCTATCGCTGCCCCAATTCGCTTCAAACCCAGGTATAACAACGCAGTGGCGGTGGTGCCATCCACGTCGTAATCGCAGA
>JAVEUB010000037.1:0-14082 GCA_034005785.1 Cloacimonas sp. (SeqCode)
TCCACTCCCAAACCATCGGAGTAACAGAGACCAAGCAGAAACCAGGCGAGGGGGATATCCCTTTCTGATGCTTTGTGTAGCCAGGGTATGGCTGCTGCATAATTCTGCTCTGTCCCCTTGCCATAAAAATAGCCCCAGGCAACAAAGATCTGTGCTTCGGCATCTCCAGCCTCTGCTTGATGTAGCTTATTGGTAAATTTTTCCCGCTTAGCCTCTGCTTCCCCCTGCTCAAACAAATCGCTTTGCTTTTCTGTCATATTTCACCTCACAATTTAGACAAATGATCGGAGGTTTAGGATATGTCAAGGACAGAATCATGTTTTTTTTATCTGTCCGCACTGTCCAGGGTGAGAGAATCAAACGATATCGGTATGTAAAACTCTATATGTTGCGTTTAAGTGGATATTACGGAGCCATTGAGCCACCTATATGTGCATCACTTGGCAAGGTAAGATAATTGGCTTATGTTCAATTAGAGTAGGTATTTACTAAAAAACAACGCTGTTTTATCCAAACTGTTTTACCTGTTGTGATAGGTTAGATCTCTCTTGCTTGCATTGGCTTAGCATTGGCTATGCATTGTGGATGGAATGGACAATGCATAGCCAATGCTAAGCCAATGAGAGCAAGTGAAACACTGCCAAGGGGCAGCTATACAAAACCAGCATTACCCACTATTATTGAACATGATTTTTTTTTATACTGACATTACCGTTTTAGCATCGTCATTCCCGCGGAGGAGGGAATCCAGCCCTGATGAATCCCATTAGGGATGGTACTTTAGAGCATGGCAAAACAAATAGTTATCTGCCGTCATTACAGAACTTATTACAGGGCTGGATTCCCGTCTCCACGGGAATGACGGAAGGGGCATGATAATATGTCAAACCGAAATTAGCCAAACACTTCCCAATTGCACACAAATATGTAAATTCGTTATCTCCCGTAATAACAACTTATTACATTGATGTAGGTAGATATTACTAATAAAGGGCAGACAACTGCATAACTATAACAGATTGCCATTTAACTATCTGATGAGAGAGCTAAGCTACAATGGTATTTGCTTTTACCTGCTTGACAAATCATAGCAGGAAAATTTATTGGCAGGGTTGGTCTTTTTTGGTTTTACGCAATATGCGTAACAGTTTATAAAAAGAGTCCATTATCTGCGCCAGCCTAACGCATGTGGATAACTTGTGGATAACATTAATATGGATGGAGCTAAGGACATGATATTAGAAAGACTAACTGTTTGTATTATAAGTGATTAACATTGTTGGCAACCGCAGTATGCGGTTTGATCGCCGCTTGTGGATAAATAACGTTTTACAGGGAATAGATTTATGGATCAGGACATCTGGCAGAACATTCTGGATAAGCTGGAAGAAAATATCAATCCCCAAAGTTTCAAGACCTGGTTTTCGGATACGAAGATGGTAGATATGAGCGATACCGCTTTGATGATCAGAGTGGCTACGCAGTTTTCCGCCAATTATTTGAACCAGAATTACAAAGAAGCGCTAAGCGAGATTTCATTTGGCCTGTATGGGCGCAAATATGATATCCAGTTTATTACGCATCCTTACCGCACCATGCCCGAAAGTATGGACGTTCCGGATTACAACAGTAACCGGGTAAGCCTGAATGCCAAGCTGAGCGAGCGCTATAACTTTGAGGAATTCGTGGTAGGGCGCAACAACAATTTCGCCTCCAGCGCAGCTAAAGCTGTGGCTGAATCCCCGGGTTATACTTACAATCCGCTGTTTATCTATGGCGAAAGCGGGATGGGAAAGACTCATCTGATGCAGGCTATCGGTAATTTTGTGCTTAAGGAAGGACGCAATTGCTCGATCTATTACACAACCTCGGAAGCCTTTACCAATGAGATGATCGACGGTATCAGGAGTAATAAAATGCCTGATTTCCGGGCAAAATTTCGCAAAGTAGATCTGCTTTTAGTTGATGACATTCACTTTATCTCCAAAAAAGAGGGTACACAGGAAGAATTCTTTCACACCTTTAATGCGCTGTTCGAGAATAAAAAACAGATTGTGCTTACTTCCGACCGACCGCCTAAAGATATTCCCGATCTGGAAAAGAGGCTGGTAACCCGTTTTGAAAGTGGATTATTGTGCGATTTGAAGAATCCAGATTTTGAAACCAGAGTAGCCATTCTACGCAAGAAAGCCGAGCCGGAAAACATCGTTCTGCGCGATGAAGTGTTCAATTTTATTGCCGATAGCATTAGCAGCAGTGTGCGCGCTTTAGAAGGCTCACTGATTCGAATATTAGCATTTTGCTCGTATAATAAGCTTAATCCCGAAGAGATAAACGTGGATACCGCTGCGGAAATTCTGGCAGATATGATCTCTGAAAAACTTAAAAACATTTCGCTTGATGCGATAACTCGTGAAGTATGCAGCAGTTATAGCCTTACGCCTGCTTTAATGATGGAAAAAACACGTAAACAGAACGTAGCCTTCCCCCGGCAGGTAGCCATGTATCTGGCAAATTATCTGATTCCCCAGTTATCGCTGAAAGAGATTGCCGAATACTACAATCGCAAAGACCATACCACCGTTATCCACGCCAAAAAAATGATTGAAAACCAGTTTCGTGATGATGATAAGTTCCGCTCTCAGCTTGAGCTAATGATTAAGAAGATTAGGAACTGAGATAAGTGGAAAAATGGAAGAGTGGAAAAGTGAAACACGTGGATAGTTTGAGAACTGTGTGCAAATTTGCTGTAGAGCAGCACGCTGTTGCTGCTGAAAATATCTACACTTGCTCAAAATCACCTTTTATTTATACTCCCATTATTCCTGTGCTAAACACTCCAATTACGCATTTTGTTTCACCTTTCAACTCTTCCACCCTTCCACTATTGGGCGCACGCAATGCGCCCCTACAACCTCTAACTTTTCCCCACTTATCCACACCTGTGCACAAGATTATGTGGATAGCTGTGAATAAGTGGTGGATAAATGCTTTACAGGATTCCGGTGTGGATAAGCGTGGTTTTGATTGCAAAGTTATACACAGGTTATGCACAGGCTTGGCAAACGCAAAAATGTGTTGTGGGCAAGGGATAAAGAAAATACTTGACCAATTATCCCCATATCCACAGAGCCTACTTCTAACACTAAATTACAAAATCTTTCTTTAATAGGATTATTATTATGGATTCGTTCAAAAAATTGATACCCTGGCTCATGCTGATTCCCTTAAGCATAATTTTGCTTAGTGGATGCACAAGAAAGAACAATTTAACCGGTAATAACTGGAGTGATACTTATGCTCAAACGGTAAAAGACAGTACTGGTATTATCATGGGCTACAGTTATCCTGCGGATACCCTGCGCACCATCACTGGCAGTGAATCTAAATTGCTGGTAGGAAATTATCAGGCTGCCACGGCGATTAGTTATATGCGTTTTGCGGGGCTTCCTGCTTCGGCTGAGATTAGTGATCTGGAAACACCTGATAGCTGCTTTATCAGCATTCAGGTGTTAAAGCGCTCCGCCTTACCCCGCGAGCCACTTATGCTACAACTTTACAAGATAAACAAAGCTTGGACTGATACCTTGTCGCAGATTAGCGAAACTGATCTGGAGCTAATCCCCGGAGCTGCATACACCGTGCATGATAGTATTTCCATTATTGGACGTGCGGTAAAAATTCCTTTACCCACAACAGCTATTTACGATTGGGAAAGCGAGCAGGATTCCACGGGTTGGAATCTGGCCATTAAGGCTGTAAACAGTGGTTGGGTGGAGATATCTTCCGCTGAAACTACCAATGGGTCAACTATGCAGATTAAATACAAAAAAGAGGGTGACACGACATTCAAAACCTACAGCAGCAAAGCTTTAAAAGATAGCTATACGCTGGATGCACCGCTTGCGGTAGGCTCAGTTGCTTGGAAACTTAGCAATATCAGCCCCAGCCGCATGTTTGTAAAGTTCGACCCCAACTATACCTTGTTTAAAAACACAGATGGCAGCGCTTTAAGCGCACAGGAACTGAAACGGTTAACCGTTAATAAAGCCACTATGATCTTGTACGTTAAAAATAACGAATATTACAACGGGGCAAGCACTTATAGCATTTATCCCTTCAATGTGGTGCGGGATTCTATTAGTTCTATTACGCCACTCATTAAGGCGGATTATGAAATTCTGTTGTATACCCCCACGAGCATAGGACTGGTTCGAGGCGACAGCCTGGAAATAGATATTACACCGCTTGTGCAAGCCTATACTTCTGGGGATAAAACAGCTAAAGGGGTTGTACTGCAATCTATGCAGGAACGCCAGAACTTTGGCGAGCTGGAATTTTGGGACTGCCTGAGCGGCACACCAGATAGCAAGAAACCTTTTGTGCGCATTACCTATACTCCGCCTTTCATAAATTAATGAAAAAAACATTACTGCTCAGTCTCTTGTTCCTGTTAGCCATTATGGCTTGCCACAAGAAGGAAGAAAAAGGCATAGCCCTGGCTTCGGTGAATGCTGAAACACTGTATCTGGAGAATTTTAAGGCTACCTTCGGTGTGGGCGAATGGGATTCTCTAACGCCAAACCTACGCAAAAAGTATATCGAAGACTGGGTAAATTTAAGCATTTTAGCCCAATATGCCGATGAACAGGGCTTAAGTAAAGAACGAGCCGTACGCCAGCGGATGATCTACGCTGCCAAAAAAGTGAAAGCCAATGCTTTGATAGCACGTAAACTGGCAGAAGTGCAAGTATCGGAAGATCAGCTGTTCAATTATTTCCGTGTACATCAAGGAGAATTTCAAAAAAATGCTGAAGAATACAGTATTCAGCGCATAGCCCTGCCAGATAAAATTAATGCCGAAAATGTGTTAGGACAACTGAACCGGGGTATGGTTTTTAGTGAAGCTGTGCAGCATTATTCCACCGAAGAATTAAAGAGCAAAGCAGGCATGATGGGCTTTGTGGCAGCAGCCTCAGCCGACTCCAGTTTTTGGCTGGCAGCGCGCAATTTGCCAGAAAATGGCTTTGGTATTGTAAGCAAAGATCAACTTTGGTACGTTTTTCGCATAACAGAGCATAGGATTAGTGCTCAGGAAGCCAATTTTGAGGATTATCGGGCTGATATTAAGCGTAAAATACTCCTGGAAAAACAGGATGAAGTGTATAACGACCTGCTGCGTGAAATTAAATCTCGCACGGATAAGATATATTATTATTAGGAAGTTAAGAAGGATTAAGCAATGAAAAAACTGGTACTTGCTCTTCTTCTGCTTGTTGCTATTATGGCGCTGCAGGCAGAGATGATCGATAAAATAGTAGCTAAAGTGGGAACGGAGATAATATTACTATCCGATCTGCAGAAGCAATTGGCTCAGATGCAAAGCGCTAAAACGCTTACTGAAAATACCGATCCCCTGGATGTACTGAACGAGATGGTGGATCAACGGCTGATGATTCAAAAAGCCAAAGAGCAAAACATTAAGATCGATGATAATAAGATTAAAAATATGGCGGAGCGTTATCTGAAACAGATAAAATCGCGCTATCCCAGTGAACAGGCCTTCGCTGCAGACCTAAAAAAAAGTAAGCTTACTGAAAGCGATCTGCTGAAATATTACAGTGAAATGCTTACCGAAAGTTCACTTACCGAGCAATTGATCGAGCGCAATATCTCGGCTAAAATAAGCGTTAGCGATAAAGAGCTATTGGCTTTTTATGCCTCTACCAAAGATACCCTGGCTGTGAAACCTGTTTCCTGGGATTTGGGGATGATTATGCGGGAGATTAAACCGGGTAACTCTGTGCGAGATGAAAAACTTGCCCAGATCAAAGCTCTTTTGGTAAGGCTGGGTAATGGTGAAGATTTTGCCACTCTGGCTGCTGAGGAAAGCGATTGTCCCAGCAAGGAAGTTGGGGGAGACCTGGGCTTTTTCAGCAAGGGCATGATGGTTAAACCATTTGAAGATGCAGCTTTTGCTTTGAATCTTGGAGAAGTTAGCGACGTTGTGGAAACCCAATTTGGCTATCATATTATTAAACTGGAAGAACGAAAAGGTAATGAAATAAGGACGCGGCATATCCTTAAAACTTTATCGGCTTCTGTAGCTGATACATTGGCTGAACACGCTTTGATGGAGCAAATACGTGTGCGCTTTGCGGCTAACACAAGCTTTGCAGATTTGGCCGGCGAGTACTCTATGGATCCCGAAAGTAAAGCTGATGGTGGTTTATTGGGTGAATTTAGCGAAGCTGATCTGCCAGAGCTGTTTGCTACGCAGATCATGCAGACTCCTTTGGGAGAACTAAGCCCCGTGCTGGAAAATGAAGGCATGTTGTATCTGTTTATCCGCCTGAAAGAACACCCCGTGCGTGTATATACCTATGAAGAAGTGAAAGCGCAGATTCAGCAGATGATCTTTCGCCAGAAACAGATGGAAGCCTACAAGCTTTGGATAGACAACCTGAAACGTGAATCTTACGTGCAATTAAGCCTGTAATGGAAAAACCTAAGCTGGATTTTAACACTTTTATTGCCACCTTTTTGGGGATTGGTTTTCTGCCTGGCATGCCTGGCACTTGGGGCAGTCTTGCCGCCTTTGGTTTATACCTGCTAATTCCCGATGGGATTTTCCTGGGGCTTGGCTTATTTATTGCCATACCTGTATTCATTCTGTTCTGCTTGGCTTCGGTGTATGTATCATCCAAGGCAGAGCTTAAGCTTGGGCACGATAGCGGCCATATTGTTATCGACGAAGTGTGTGGCTACTTTCTTGCCGTGATGTTTTTACCCCAAACGTGGATAATCGGGATCTATGCGTTTGAGTTGTTTAGAGTTTTCGATATTGCCAAACCCTTTCCCATAAACCGCTCGCAGAACCTGCCCAAAGGCTGGGGAGTGGTTGTTGACGATTTAATTGCCGGCATTTATGCCAATGTACTGTTACAGCTAATTATAATAATCTATCCAAGATTCTTTGGATTATAGGAGAAAAATATGCAATATATACTGTTACAAGCTGCTGCACCTGCTGCCAAAGGTGGATTTGGAGGAAGCACGATGATCTTTATGATCGCCATGTTTGCCATCCTCTATTTCCTGATGATTAGACCCCAACAGAAACGTCAGAAAGAAATGCAACAAATGCTTGATTCCTTGCAAGTGAACGACAAAGTGTTAACCACAGCTGGTATTTATGGCCGCGTAGTATCACTAAAACCAGATAAAGGCATCGTAGTAGTAGAAATTGACGATACCAATAAAATCCGCGTGGAGTTTCAAAGAAGCGCCATTGCTTCCATATTGAACCTAAACGTTAACGCCGTGGAGTCCAAATAGTATCATGCCCAAACTATTACCTATTCGTCTATATGGCGATGCAATCCTGCGGGAAAAGCTTACCGAAGCCGACGTTTATGATCCTGCTCTGCAAGCGCTAATCCCAGATTTTATCTATACCATGTATGAGCGTGATGGAGTTGGATTGGCTGCCAATCAGATAGGTAGCAGATTTCGCATGTTTGTGATCGATCCCTATTGGAGCAGGGAAGACAGCCAGCCAGATCCTGTGGTGATGATAAACCCTGTAATTGAAACCCGTGAAGGGGAAATAGCCCATGAAGAAGGTTGCATCAGCGTGCCAGGAATCTTTGCAGATGTGCATCGTGCAGCTAAAATCACATACTCATATACCGATACATTGGGTGTACGCCATAGCGATAGTGCCGAAGGCTTTGAAGCAATAGTTATTCAGCATGAATACGATCACTTGGATGGGATTTTATTTATCGATAAAATAAGCACGCTTAACAAGCTGAAAGCGAAGCGCAAGCTGAAAGATATTGCCAGCACGGCTGTAAATGGCTCAAACGTTAGGGAAGGCCTTCCTGAATGATTAAAACAGTGTTTATCGGCTCTTCCACCTATGGCTTGCCTGCCCTGGAAATGCTTTGCCGGGAAGGCATGAAGCCATGCTTGGTGATTAGCCAGCCAGATAAACCTGCCGGACGCAATCTCTGCCCTCTGCCCACCCCTATCTCTGTTTGGGCTTTGCAGAATAATCTGCCTTTAGTAACGCCACAAGATATCAACAGCCCAGATTGTCTCGCTTGCATAATGGATGAAGATCCCGTTTTACTGATCACCGCCTCTTATGGAGGTTTTATCGGTAAGAAACTGCGGCATTTAACCCCAATGGGAGCAATTAATCTGCACCCTTCGCTGTTGCCAAAATATCGCGGTGCCAGCCCCATTCAAAGTGCGCTGCTACATGGTGAACAGCATACAGGAAACACAATTTACCGCTTAATTGCGGCTATGGATGCAGGCCCTATAATTGCCCAAGAAACATTGGAAATCCTACCCCATGAGAATTATAGCCATTTACATGAACGGCTATCCCTGCAAGCGGCAGAATTATTGAAAGTTTTTCTGCTGAACACAGTAATCGGTAACGAACATACCCTTCCTACCGGAGTAGCACAGGAACATGACAAAGCTACCTTATGCCCCAAAATTGACAGCTCCCTGTGCATGATTAACTGGAATAAGCCTGCGTGCACAATAATCAATAAAATCCGTGCCTTTTCTTTAAGTCCCGGTGCCTGGGTGCATTTTCGCGGAGCCAAACTAAAGATTCTGGATGCTGTTATAACAGATATTTCCGCAGAGTCCGAGTTAGGCTGTATCGCCACAATAATCAAGAACACCGGTTTCAACGTAAATTGCCTGGATAAACAGATTTTGGTTACAAAAGTTCAGGCAGCCGGAAAGAAAGTGATGGATGCTGCTGCTTTTGTGAACGGTGCCCGGATCGTTTCCGGTGAAAAACTATGGATGTGATGCTATGAAAGAACACTATATTGCTATAATCAAATTCCCCATGTTTGTAAGCTTATCGCTTATCTTACTTGCTTTTATCTTCTTTGGAGTGGCGCTGTCCAGCTACCATCATCTGGGTTTATCAGCCTTGGAAACAACTCTGTTCATCAGCTGCTTTATTTTCCTGGTGATTTTGGTAAGTTCCTGGATCTTGATCCTGATGAGCACACATCAGAAGATAAAACCCCACGGCTTGCGTTTATATACCTCCTGGATGCTGATAAACGTCTATTTTTATCTGGCAAAGTGGCTTAGCAAGGTATTCTTCCAAAAGAAGGAATCTATTCAGGAATCGTTTCTGAATTTTAACAATGAGATTGTGCTTAGCAACTTTACCGGCATTCACAGTAGGAATATCTTAGTTATTCTGCCCCATTGTTTGCAGAAGTCCGATTGCAAAATACGCATAACGGACGACATTATTAAGTGTGAAGAATGCGGAGCCTGTGATATGGCAAAGCTGAAGGGTTTGATTAATAAATATCAGGTGCGTGCTGCAGTAGCCAGTGGTGGCGCTATCGCCCGTAAACTTATTTCCGATACCACCCCGAATGTTATTATCGCCGTAGCCTGCCATCGTGATCTTACCGAAGGTGTGCGTGATAGCTGGCATTATCCTGTTTATGCAGTGCTGAACGAACGCCCCAATGGGCCTTGCTTTGAAACTACGGTAAGCACCTCTACCATCGAATTTGCCATTAAGAAGTTCGTGTAAACAGGTCTCAGCCATGAAAAACATCAGTTGCGCCACTATTATTATGATCCTGTTGCTAAATGCAGGCATCACGGTAGTATTAATTGACCATTTCAATGGTAAACAAGAAAACGTGAAAAGCATGTTTTCCAAGAGCACAAATCCTGCCAGTAAAGACGTCTCAGCCAATCGTGAAAACGCCATCACCAACGCCGTAAGCATGGTGGAACCCGCTGTGGTTAGCGTTAACGTGATAAAAACGGAACTGGTGCGAGCGCGCAGTCCCTTTGGTTTTGGTTTTTTTGATTTCTTTGATAGCTCACCCATGCAGCGTCAGGTGCAATCCATTGGCAGCGGAGTAATTTACGATCCTGCTGGCTATATCATCACCAATGCACATGTGGTTAGTGGAGCAACGCAAATTAAAGTAGTGTTACCCGATAAACGTGAGTTTGATGCCGCCATCATAGGTGTAGATCATATCCACGATATAGCCAAACTAAAGATTTCCGGCAACCAGCTTCCTTCCGCTAAACTGGGTAATTCCAATGACTTAATTATTGGCGAATGGAGTATTGCTTTGGGCAATCCTTACGGCTTTTTAATGAACGATTCCAAACCAAGCGTTTCGGTGGGAGTAATCTCTGCCCTAAACCGCAGCTTTGCTCCGCGTCAGGACAAACAGAGCTACAAAGCCATGATTCAAACCGATGCTGCTGTGAACCCCGGAAACAGCGGTGGACCCTTAGTTAATATCAATGGGGAAGTAATCGGAATCAACACTTTTATATTTTCCGAAAACGGCGGTAATATAGGTATCGGCTTTGCCATACCAGTTAATTCCGTAAAAGCTATTTTAGCCAGCATGTAGATAACCATCCGGTTTTCAAATGTAATTCAACAAGGAGCACTAATGTACAGATATATTGCCCTCTTGATAATCCTGATTTGTTCAGTAACGCTTTTCTCTTTAAGCTGTTACGACATTCAATATACCACCGATGCCAGTGGAGATTCTCCCTATACTGGCCAAACAGTAACGGTAACTGGTGTGGTTACCGGAGAGCATTTTTACTCTGGCAGTAGCAGCAGCAATTTTGGCTTTTACATTGCTGATGCCACAGGTGGGCCTTGGAGCGGACTATTTGTGTATAGTTCTTTCTACCAACCAGTTACAGGTGATCTTGTGCAATTAACTGGCACTGTAACCGAGTACTATAATTTTACCGAGCTAACCCCCATCACCAGCTTTCAGGTTATCAGCCAGGGAAACCCTCTTCCGCAGCCAGCTCTAATCTCCACTGCCACGCTTGGAGGTGCTTCTGGAGAGCAGTGGGAAAGTGTATTGGTTAAAACGCAGAATGTTACAGTAGCTACCAGCCCCAATGCGTATCAGGAATTCTATATCACTGATGGCAGCGGAACTTGCCAGGTGGATGATCAGTTTTTTGCCTCGGGGCATACTTGGTCAAACGTGCAATTAGGCTTAACTTTCATTTCTCTTACCGGTATTGTGGATTACGGATACAGCATTTTTGCCATCAATCCGCGCTCTAATGAAGATATGCAAGCGGGCGGCTCCACGCTTAGTTTAAGCCTGCCTCAAATCACCACAGCCCTGCATTCCAATGTATCTATTCCTGTAACCGCAAATGGTTTATACACGCCGCTTGGTTACCAAAACTACCAGATCCGGATAAGTTATGATCCTGCCACTGTGCAATATCAATCGTTTGACACGGCCGGAACCTTGTCTCAGAACGGCAATCTTACCGTTAGCGCGGGAACTGGATACCTGGATTTCGTTTACCACAGCAGCGCTAATCTGGGTGGGAATAACCTGTTATTCAAGCTAAATTTTTATGCTGCCAATACAGGTGTATCACCGCTTAACCTTAGTAACGTGCAATTTGAGCAGGACACAGTAAGTAATCTTCTTAATGGCAGTGTAACTGTAAATGGCAACTATAATTCTCCTGGCGATAAGCTAACGGTGATCCAGCAACCGATCCTGAATATTCCGGCTATTCAGATCCCGCAGGAAAGCATGCCGATCACTTGTTTAGCCCCGCAGAATACCACAGGCTTTAATGCTTGGCTGCTGCATGGAAACAAAAGAATCAGCTTGCCCATAACTTCCGCAACCTGGGCTACAAATCCTAATCGCTGGGTGTTACAGACAATTATTCCCCAAGTAGCAGTGTTTGAGCTATACGATCTGGAAGTGAATGCCGATGGCGGTATCCACGATATCAGCCGCAACGCAGTTAGTATAGTGCCTTCACGCAAAACTAATTACTATTTTGTGCATATTACCGATTTGCATATGCCCAATCGGCTTTTTTATCCAAATCCGGGCTGGGATACAGATTCCACCGAAGTGGTAGATTTTAGAGCCGTTATGGATGATATCAATATCATTCGCCCCGAATTTGTACTGCTCACGGGTGATTTGGTCAACGAAGGCGAAATAGAGAACTTTAACAATCAATACTGGTTCGGCTGGGCACAGAAGGTTATCTCCGAGCTGCAAGTACCCGTATATCTCACCACTGGCAATCATGATATCGGGGGCTGGAATTCCACTCCTCCTCCGCAGGGTAGTTCGCGCTACAATTGGTGGGACTATTTTGGCTGGAGCTGGCTGGATAACACCGATGTAAACTGGCCTTATCACACTCAGGATTACTTTTTTACCTATAATAACACACTCTATATCGGCTTGGAAGCGTATAATAACTACGATAATTTCCGTCCTGGCATCTATGGCACCGACAGTTTCACCGATCAACAAATTGCCTGGCTGAATAATACGATCGGCTTGTTTCCAGGCTATAATAAGCTGGTGTTTCATCACTATGATTTCCAGGATGATCTAAATCTTTCTGCTATGGGCTTGAATATGTCTTTAAAGGGGCATACGCATAGCAATAGCGGCTCTATTACCACTCAGCCTTATGATCTTACCACCCGCAGTGTTTGCAGCGGAAATCGCGCTTATCGCGTGATCCGGGTTAATAACGACCAGTTTGCTCCCACAGCCACGCTTAGTGCCGGAGCCAACGGAACCAATATCACCGCCAATTTTTATCCTTCCAATGTAGCCATAGCCGATAGCGTTACGGTTGTATTGAATAATAGCCAAAGCCTGGCTTTCGATAACAGCCTGGTTAAATTCAATATGCCCCCTGGAAACAGCAGCTATGTACTTAGCGGCGAAGGCGTTTTGGAGCAAATTGATCGGGACACAGCCAAAAACGTATGCTATGTGCGCGTAAATCTACCGGCTTATGGCAACCGCACTGTTACCCTTAAAACCGAGGGAGTAGCTACTGCTGATTTGCTGGCTACGCCCTCTGCGTTACATATTTCTGCCTGTTGGCCAAATCCCTTGCGCAGCTATGCCAATCTGGAAATTATCAGCGCAAAGGACAGCAGTTCGTCCACCGTGCTTGTGTATAACCTGAAAGGCCAGAAAGTGCAGGAATTGCCTATTGCCGCACTTCATAAAGGCACAAACCAGATAGGATTTACCCTGGATACTCATTTGAGCAGTGGTATCTATTTTCTGCGGTTAAAAAACCAATCTAACAAACCCTTCAAGGTGATGCTGATAAAGTAAGGCTCATTTTCAATTATTGGGGGTTATGCTTGTTTTGCATGGCTGCCACCGGGAAGTTTGTCTCTTGCTTTCACTGTCCTACCATTGGCTTTGCATTGTCCATCTCATCCACAATGCATAGCCAATGCTAAGCCAATGCGTTTAGGGAAGAGTGAGCCAAGAGAGAATCACATCGGGGGTAAGCAAGAGACACAGATGTAAACTTCTAATAAACAAAGAGCTATAGAGAAAAGTAGGGAGTGGGTCTGTTTTACTTTAGAGATAGAGGGATTTATGACCTTTTTTTTTAAAACCACAGAGAAAAGCAGAGAAAAGCAGAGAAAAGACTATGAAAAAGCAGTTTTCATAGTCTTATCTCTGCTTTTTCATGAAAATGAACGTACCTCTAAATTTGGGCGCACGCAATGCGCCCCTACGATTATATGGGTAAATCTTCATGGTCAGTAGCGAAAACGCAGTTTTCATGGATGTTTCTCTGCTTTTCTCTGCTTTTCTCTGTGGTTAAAAAATCATCCTCTGAAGTTACCACTATCTTGAACAATAAATCTGTATAACTAATTATTGTATAGCCCATTACATCCCCTCTTTCCCTCTTTTTCTCTTTTCCTCTTTTACTCTTTGTAAAATAAGCTCCAATATCTCTCTGTTTTTACATGAAAATGAATATTCGGCTACCTTGGGCGAGCGCAAAAAAGCCCCTACAATTATATGGGTAAATCTTCATGGTCAGTGGCGAAAACGCAGTTTTCAGGGATGTTTCTCTGCTTTTCTCTGCTTTTCTCTGTGGTTAAAAAATCATCCTCTGAAGTTACCACTATCTTACACAGCAAAACAGAATAACTCTGCTCCCAGAACCCCCTCTTTTACCTGAAAATGAAAGATCGGA
>JAVEUB010000305.1:0-3385 GCA_034005785.1 Cloacimonas sp. (SeqCode)
TCTTCCGATCTGTAAGCAGCTTGTGCTGGAATCTCACTCTTATGCCAGTATCTTGCAGCTATGGTGCTGGGACAATCTATCGAGGTTATGATGCGGTTCTTTATGCCGCTGAGAATGGAGCTGATATTGTAAACTGTAGCTGGGGAAGCACTGGGTTCTCCCAAGCTAATCAGGACGCTGTTAACTATGCGTATAGTTTGGGCAGTATAATAGTTGCCGCTGCAGGAAACAGTAATAATTCTACTCCGATTTATCCCTCGGCATACAAAAATGTGATTGCTACTGCTGCCTTGGGAAACGATGGTGTAAAATCAATTTATTCCAACTATGGCGGATACTTAGATGTAGGCGCACCCAATACTGCAGTTGGTAGCACTACTATGACTGGAGGATACACTTCAGTAAGTTCTTTTACTTCCTACGCCAGCCCTATTACCTCCAGCCTTGCCGGTTTAGTAAAGTCTTACTATCCCTTGCTTACTCAAGAAGAGCTTGTTACAAGAATAAAAGGTACTTGCGACGATGTGGATGCAGTTAATCCGGGCAAAGAGAACATGCTGGGGGAAGGTAAACTTAATGCCAGACGCGCTTTGGCTGAGGTAAGCCCCACGCTGGATAATGAAATTCGGATCGGGCTAATCGAAAACCGTGGAGCTACGGACTTTAACAACAACCGTGCCGTTGAACCAGGAGAGACCTTTTCCGTAAACTTGTTTCTGCGCAGCTATGGATTTGGTTCTGCCAATGGTAGTTACATTCTATCCACTACCAGCACAGCCGTTACAATTCTGGACAACAGCGAAAGCGGAATTATTCCAGCCGATGACTATTTCAGTTTAAGCAATGCTTTCAACATCTATGTGTTACCCACGGCAACCTCAAGGTACGTCACTTTTACACTTACCGCTTCTGCTGACCTGCCTATAGTAGTGGGTTCCAGCATTTCTTTCAGCATCCTGATAAATGCGGGGGGGATCTTTATTTGGGAAGGCGTGGCAAGTGGACGCGACATGAGTGGAGCTTTTATCCGCACCGCCTTGCAGGGAATGGGCTATACCTGCACGTATGGCACTACCTTTCCTGCTTCTTTTTACAGCTTTGAAGCAGTGTTCCTTAGTTTTGGGGCTGTGGGCAGCAACATTGTCCGTTTTGATAAGGACTATATGTTCACCGCTTTGCGCGAATATCTGGAAGCTGGCGGAAGAGTGTATATTGAAGGCGTGGACGCAGTTGGCTTCGATATGGCCACCTATCTTCCAGACATTGAAGGTACTCTGGATGCAAATGAAATCCTTTGGCCCTTGCTGGGCATTTCTGCTGCCGATGATGGACTTACCAATAACATTGATGCCTTGGCAGGGGTTAGTGGCACTCCCACATCTGGAATTTCATTCAGTGCCACGGCACAGACAAAAGTAGATTACATCGATACTTTTACAGTAGCTACAGGTAATGCCAAAGTTGCTTTCACCGAAAGCGGTTATGGTGATGTAGGCATTGTAAGTGCCGGTGCTTATGATCAACGCAGCTTTGTGTTCAGCTATGCCTTACGCGAGCTTACCGATGCAGCTTTCCCCAATACACGTGCCAATCTGATCGCCAGAATCATGGAGTTTTTCGAAGCTGCTGAAGTTACCTTACCGGTAGAATTATTGTCGTTCTCGGTAAGCTACGCTTCTGAACCTGCTGTGCGTTGGAGCACAGCTTCCGAAACACAGGTGGCGGGCTTCAATATCTACAGGCAGGCAAAATCAGATTTAGCAACTGCCATCAAAGCCAACCCGCTGTTAATACCTGCAACCGGCGGTTCTCTGGGGGCAAGCTATACTTTTATAGATGAGCTTAATGAAACATGCGACAGTCTGTTCTACTGGCTGGAATCTCTCTCTCAGAGTGGTAGCAGCCAGTTCTTTGGACCCATCAGCCTAACAATCCCTAATAACGGAGAAGAGCCAATTCCACCCTTTCCCGATCTCCCGGTATTTAGCTTAAGTTCTTATCCCAATCCTTTTGATAGAGAGCTGTCGCTGGAACTGAAAACGAATCAGCAAAACACAGCGGAAATTAGTATTTACAATCTTAAGGGGCAGCTTGTTAAACAGTTTGATACTGTTGTTGTTAGCTCTGGGACGCACTACTTTCACTGGAATGGACTTGATGCCAGAGGTTTAAACTGTAGTACTGGGATTTATCTGCTGGTGGCAAAAAACTCTGGATCGGTGGTGAAGCGAAAGCTGGTTAAGCTGTAGATTTGCTATTGTTATCACCAATTGTTCGTTCCTTGCTTGCATGCCCATAGCATTGGCTTTCCATTGTGGATGGGATGGACAATGCAAAGCCAATGGTAGGGCAATAGGAGCAAGAGAATAGCTGGTACTAATGAAGTTTCAATGCTTTCTGGCTGTTGTTGCCTGCTTTCAGGATGTAAACACCAGCGCTACACTTATTACCGGCGAAATCGCAGCCATCCCAAGCGTAGTTTTGTGCTGCTTTGTTAGGGTTACTTAGCTTTATACTACGTACTTTCTGCCCTTTAAGATTATAGATATCAATAGTGTTGATTTCCGGGGAAGTTCTTTCAAGGCTAATCTTCAGGCTTTCTGAAAAGGGATTGGGGCTTAGCTTTAGTTTTGAAGGATGGGGGAGAAGCGGGTCTTCAATATTCGTTTGAGGGTTTAAACAGGCAATAAAGGCATTCTGATTGGCTATGTGCCCGGTATCTATCGTGAGATTGCCAAACTGGCTAAGCCCAAAATGCCACCCAGCAACCGCTATTTTACCGTTGGGCAGGAGCTTAACGCAGGCGGGAACTTCGCTGTTCTGTCCGCCTGAAGCTGTCCACTGCAGGGTGCTAAAATTACCATAACCGAGAATCAGATCTGCTTCGCCGTTGCTGTTGAAGGGTAAGCCACCAAAAATTGCCTGTGCTTCAAAACTTGCCAGAAAAACGGGATAAGCCCCACAATCACAGTCTTTACCTTTATCCGCTCCACTTCCTCCGTAGTATTGCATATCTGTCCACGTTCCGGAGCTGGCATCAAATACCGCCCAATAGGCATCGTCTCCGGCATCTATGGAGGAAAATGGGAAACTACCAATCGCACCAGAGCCGGTAAGCCTGCCGCAAACCATTCCGATTTGGGTGGTGCTTACATCGGGTTCAACTGAGATAGCAATAACTCCTGCATTTATGCTTGATGCTAACCACTGGGCACTTCCATCTGCATTGTATTTGCAGACAAACATGCCACTTTCGGGCAGAATAAAATTCCCGAACTGAGAACCGGTGCCTGCAACGCCGGTTACATAAGCATTTCCGGCAATGTCGCAGGCTACTTCATAACCGTATTCCACACCTTCCGAGCCAGCCCGCTCCGCCCATAAA